>NZ_JAPHPY010000049.1:0-39213 GCF_026241575.1 Vibrio sp. Sgm 5 | reverse complement strand
GAGAAGCCATCACTCAACATCACCAATGCTGAAAAGTCTGGGCTGATGGCGATGGCTTAAACCGATCTCAGGTTAATAAAAAAGGCTTAGCCATTGCTGACTAAGCCTTTTTTACAAAATTACTGTATGAACTGATATTAGTTCATGCCGTACTTTTTAAGTTTTTTGCGAAGAGTACCGCGGTTGATGCCCATCATAGTTGCTGCGCGAGTTTGGTTACCGCGAGTGTACTGCATGATGGTATCTAATAGTGGCTGTTCAACTTCAGCTAGAACTAATTCGTATAGTTCAGTTACTTCCTGGCCGTTTAGTTGAGCTAGGTAGTTTTTAAGAGACGCTTTAACAGAGTCACGTAAAGGCTTCTGAGTAATCTGGTCTTGTGACGTTACTGTAGTTACTGTTAATGCTTCTGAAGTCAGATTTTGTTCGAACATATTCGGTCTAGCTCTTCTCTTAATTATGATGCAACGTTATCAAAATAACCCTCTAATGCCTCAAGCTGCAGCTCAGCTGCATCGATAGCATTGAAGGTACGGCGAAACTCACTCGCTTGTTCATGCTCTTTTAGGTACCAACCAACGTGCTTACGCGCGATACGTGGACCTAAGAACTCTCCATAGAAATCATGCAGAGCGTTAACATGACCAAGCATAATGGTTTTCACTTCCTCACTTGGAAGCTCATCCATTGTGGTGCCGTTTTCCAAATAGTGATGGATTTCCTGGAAAATCCAAGGACGACCTTGGGCAGGGCGTCCAATCATTAAAGCGTCTGCACCGGTGTACTCCAGTACAAACTTCGCTTTCTCCGGGCTATCGATATCACCGTTTGCGATAACCGGAATGGATATAGCGTGTTTAACCGCTTTAATGCTGTCGTATTCGGCCTCACCTTTGTACATACACGCTTTTGTTCTGCCATGCAGTGCAAGAGCCTGTATGCCGCAGTCTTCGGCTAATTTAGCGATGTGAACACAGTTTTTATTTTCTGTGTTCCAGCCAGTACGGGTCTTTAACGTTACAGGAACGTCTACCGCGTCCACTACCGCAGTCAAAATCTCTTTGATGATGTCTGGGTACTGAAGCAGTGCAGAACCCGCCAGCTTCTTATTCACTTTCTTTGCTGGGCAGCCCATGTTGATGTCGATGATTTGCGCACCGTTTTCAACACTGAATTGAGCCGCATCGGCCATAAGCAGTGGATCGGAACCGGCAATCTGTACAGAGCGAATGCCCGATTCGCCTTCATGCACCATGCGCTGTTTCGACTTTGACGTTCCCCATAGTTTCGGGTTAGCAGACATCATTTCACTGACGGCCATTCCCGCACCATAGCGAAGACACAACTCGCGAAACGGTCTATCCGTTACACCAGCCATAGGGGCTACGATTAGATTGTTCTTAAGTTGATAGTTTCCGATTTTCAAAACGTCATCACAGTTCTGTACCAGCAAGGGCGCGCATTCTACGCATTTTTTTACTGCGTGAAAAGACTAATATTTGAGCATTTACAAATTGTTTTTGTAATTTGTATGAAATTCAAACAATTAGCTCTGAAAACCTTGTCTAGCCTTGCTTACGACCGGAGATACGACACCATTCGCTTTGCTCCGCGATTGGATCAATGTGAAGCTCATCACGGTAATAGTTCGCTACGTCTTCTGCTTGAGTGTCTAAAACACCCGACATCGCCAGGTCACCATTTGGTTTAACCAAACCTTTAATGATAGGTGCAAGTTCACGTAATGGACCAGCAAGAATGTTAGCAACAACCACATCAGCGATCAGGCCTTCAGGTTGGTTTTGAGGTAGGTACACTTCTAATTGGTCAGCAACACCGTTGCGCTCAGCGTTATCGCGAGAAGCTTGAAGAGCTTGAGGATCAATATCGATCCCGATAACTTTACCTGCGCCAAGTTTGATCGCAGCGATCGCAAGGATGCCTGAGCCACAACCAAAGTCGATAACCGTTTTACCAGATAGGTCTAAACTCTCTAGCCATTCTAGGCAGAGTGCAGTCGTAGGGTGGGTGCCCGTACCGAAAGCCAGACCAGGATCAAGCATAACATTAACCGCGTCTGGTTCAGGAACATCACGCCAACTTGGACAAATCCATAGACGTTCGCCGAACTTCATTGGGTGGAAGTTTTCCATCCATTCGCGTTCCCAGTCTTTGTCTTCTAGTTGTTCTACTTTGTAAGCAAAATCGTCTGCTAGCATGCTGCTTGCTTTGATTTGAGTGATGATGAAGTTTGTATCTGCTTCTGCATCGTACAGTGCCAGAATGTCAGTATCGCCCCATAAGCGAGTCTCGCCAGGTAGAGGTTCGAATACGGGCGTATCCTGCGCGTCTAGGAATGTTACAGACAGCGCACCAGTCTCTTCCATTAGCATGTCGCCGATTTGCTCAGCGTTTTCATTGGTCGCGTTGAGTTTGATTTGAATCCAAGGCATTTGTTTTTGCTCTTAAAGTGAATGAAGTGGCGCAGAGTTTACCAGAACTCTACGATTTGTTTGAGTATAGACTTTATACAAAACAAAAATGCCCACAGATGTGGGCATTTATTATGAGGTTAGCGAAGGCTTATTGTAGGCCTAGCTTCTTCTCTAGGTAGTGAATGTTTGCACCACCGTGCTGGAAGTTCTCATCATTCATGATTGACTCTTGTAGAGTAACGTTAGTCTTGATGCCTTCAATGATCATCTCGCCTAGTGCGTTCTTCATACGTGCAATCGCTACATCACGGTTCTCACCGTAAGTGATCAGTTTACCAATCATTGAATCGTAATGAGGTGGTACTGTGTAGCCTGTGTAAATGTGGGATTCCCAACGAACACCCATGCCGCCTGGCGCGTGGAAGCGTTCAATCTTACCTGGTGAAGGTAGGAAGCGCTCTGGGTCTTCTGCGTTGATACGACACTCAATCGCATGGCCGCGGATCTTGATGTCATCCTGAGTGAATGACAGTGGCTGACCTGCTGCAACGCGTAGCTGCTCTTTGATTAGGTCTACACCGGTAACCATTTCTGTTACTGGGTGCTCAACCTGAATACGAGTGTTCATTTCGATGAAGTAGAACTCACCGTTCTCGTATAGGAATTCGAACGTACCTGCGCCGCGGTAACCGATTTCTAGACATGCACGTGTACAACGTTCACCGATGTACTTACGCATCTCTTCAGTGATACCTGGTGCTGGAGCTTCTTCAACAACCTTCTGGTGACGACGCTGCATAGAGCAGTCACGTTCACCTAAGTGGATCGCGCCACCTTGGCCATCAGCAATTACCTGAACTTCAACGTGACGAGGGTTCTCTAGGAATTTCTCCATGTAAACCATGTCGTTGTTGAACGCCGCTTTTGCTTCTGCACGGGTCATTGCGATAGCTTCAATAAGATCGCCTTCTGAGCGAACAACGCGCATACCACGGCCACCGCCACCACCAGAAGCTTTGATGATTACCGGGTAGCCGATACGCTTAGCGTGGGCTTTATTTTTGTCTTCGTCGTTATCTAGTGGACCGTCAGAACCTGGTACACAAGGAACGCCAGCTTTTTTCATTGCGTTGATTGCTGACACTTTGTCACCCATTATGCGGATGGTGTCTGCTTTAGGACCAACGAAGATGAAACCGCTGCGCTCTACTTGTTCAGCAAAGTCTGCGTTCTCAGATAGGAAGCCGTAACCTGGGTGAATCGCAATCGCACCCGTCACTTCTGCTGCAGAAATGATGCGAGGGATGTTCAGATAGCTGTCGATACCACGAGCTGGACCGATACATACTGTTTCGTCTGCGAGTAGTACGTGCTTAAGATCGCGGTCAGCAGTCGAGTGTACTGCCACAGTCTTAATGCCTAATTCTTTACAAGCGCGAAGGATACGAAGTGCAATTTCACCTCGGTTCGCGATGACTACTTTATCTAGCATAAGGCAAGCCCCGCTTATTCGATTACAACTAGTGGTTGGTCGAATTCAACTGGCTGGCCGTCTTCAACTAGGATTGCAGTTACAACACCTGATTTGTCCGCTTCAATTTGGTTCATCATTTTCATCGCTTCAACGATACATAGTGTATCGCCAGCATTTACGCTCTGACCAACTTCAACGAATGACTTTGAATCTGGACTTGGAGAACGGTAGAAAGTACCAACCATTGGAGAAAGAACTTGGTGACCTGCAGGAACTGCTGCTGGTGCCTCTGCTGCCATCGCTGGAGCGTCAGCGACCGGTGCTGCCACTGGAGCAGGTGCTGCTACTGGAGCTGCTGCGTAATGAACTGGTGCTGGAGCAGCGGGTGCGCCGTGACGACTGATTCGTACCGACTCTTCACCTTCAGAAATCTCTAGCTCAGCAATGCCAGACTCTTCAACTAACTCAATTAGCTTTTTGATTTTACGAATATCCATCTTTTCTTTCTCTTTTATCTTGTGATTAAGACAACCCTAACGGGCTGCAGAGTGTTTGGTCTACTTTGCCTGCAATTTCGCAATTGCTGCAGACAGAGCAAATTCATAACCTTGCGCACCTAAACCGCAAATTACCCCTTCCGCTTTATCAGAGAGGTAAGAATGGTGACGGAACGGCTCACGAGCGTGAACGTTCGATAGGTGCACTTCGATAAATGGGATGGCTACGCCAAGTAATGCATCACGCAGCGCAACACTGGTATGAGTGAAAGCTGCTGGGTTGATGATGATGAAGTCCACTTTGCCGTACGCAGCGTGGATAGCTTCAATCAGTTCGTACTCACGATTCGATTGCAGGTGTTCAAGTTCCACCCCAGAGTTGTGAGCTTGTTCAGTCAATGCATCAACAATCTGTGCTAGGGTGTTGTTACCGTAATGTGTCGGTTCACGCAGACCTAATAGATTAAGATTTGGTCCGTTTAGAACTAGAATCCGTGACTTTGCAGACATTATGTTGCTATCTTCCTTTATCGTGAGTGGAACGTTTATATTCCCAAATATACGATAATTCAGCACGATTTTTTTGTTAAAACCGAGCAAATTTTAAAAAATCGACCAAGATTATAGCTAATTCACAGCAATTAGCAGCAATTTACTGGTCTAATCTCCCAATAGCCCCCGCCGTTTCTGTAACCAAGTTAACAAAAACAACATAATTGCCACGTGCTTTCTGTGGTTTATTTTGCGTCCACGCACAAAAAAGCCACCATGTGCAATGGTGGCTTTTAGGGCTAGCGTTTAAAACAGGGGCTGGGTGTTATGCCAGTTCTGCCTTCTCTGCAATTAGCTTGTCTACAACACTTGGATCGGCCAGTGTCGAAGTGTCACCTAGGTTGCTGGTATCACCCGTTGCAATCTTACGTAGGATGCGGCGCATGATCTTACCAGAGCGAGTTTTCGGTAGAGAGTCTGTCCAGTGCAGCACGTCTGGTGTCGCGATTGGACCTATCTCTTTACGTACCCAGTCTTTCACTTCTTTGTGAAGCTCGGCTGATGGGAATTCACCGTCATTAAGCGTGACGTAAGCGTAAATTGCCTGACCTTTGATGTCATGAGGAATACCGACAATCGCTGCTTCCGCAATCTTATCGTGTGCAACCAGTGCTGATTCAATCTCTGCGGTACCCATGCGGTGACCCGACACATTCAATACGTCATCTACACGACCAGTGATCCAGTAGTAACCGTCTTCGTCACGACGAGCCCCATCACTGGTGAAGTACATGCCTTTGAAGGTAGAGAAGTAGGTTTGCTCAAAGCGCTCATGGTCGCCGTAAACGGTACGCATCTGACCTGGCCATGAATCAAGGATCACCAAGTTACCTTCTGCAGCGGTTTCTTCGATGATGTTACCCATGTTGTCCACTAACGCAGGTTGTACGCCGAAGAATGGGCGAGTTGCAGAGCCTGGTTTCAGGTCTGTGGCCCCCGGTAGTGGCGCAATCAAGATACCGCCTGTTTCTGTTTGCCACCAAGTATCAACGATAGGTGAGTTCTCATTACCGATGGTCTTGTAGTACCACTCCCATGCTTCTGGGTTGATAGGTTCACCTACTGAGCCCATTACACGTAAGCTTGAACGAGATGTTCCGGCTACCGCTTCGTTACCTTTTGCCATTAGTGCACGAATCGCTGTTGGTGCAGTGTAGAGAATGTTTACTTGATGCTTATCAACCACTTCACTCATACGAGCCGTGCTTGGGTAGTTTGGTACACCTTCGAAAAGAATGGTCTTCGCACCGTTCGCCAGTGGACCGTAAATTAAGTAAGTGTGACCTGTAATCCAACCCACATCCGCCGTACACCAGAACGTTTCACCTTCTTGGTAATCGAACACGTATTTGAAGGTCATGGTTGCGTATACTAGGTAACCACCTGTGGTGTGCAGCACGCCTTTTGGTTTACCTGTTGAGCCTGAAGTGTAAAGAATGAATAGAGGGTCTTCCGCTTTCATCTCTTCTGGTGGGCACACATCAGAAACGACAGCCGTTGCTTCGTGCCACCAAACGTCACGGTGCTCGTGCCAATCAATGTCGCCGCCCGTGCGTTTTAGAACGACAACTTTGTCGATGGTTTTTACTTCTGGGTTCGTCAGTGCTTCATCAACGTTTTTCTTCAGTGGTACTGCGCGACCACCACGAACGCCTTCGTCAGCAGTGATTACGATTTTCGCATCTGAGTCGATGATACGACCGGACAGGGCTTCTGGTGAGAAACCACCAAATACCACGGTATGAACTGCACCAATACGCGTACATGCTAGCATTGCGATAGCCGCTTCTGGCACCATTGGCATGTAAAGACAAACCACGTCGCCTTTGTGCACGCCTTGCTCTTTTAGTGCGTTAGAGAACTTACACACTTCTTTGTGTAGTTCATTGAATGTGAGGGTTTTGTCGTCAGCAGGATCATCGCCTTCCCAGATGATCGCGACTTCATCGCCACGCTCGGCAAGGTGGCGGTCAATACAGTTTGCAGATACGTTCAGCGTGCCGTCTTCGAACCAACGAATGTCGACGTGACCAGTATCGAAAGAGGTGTTTTTAACTTGAGTGAATGGCTTAATCCAATCGACAACTTTACCGTGTTCGCTCCAGAAGCCTTCAGGGTCGCTTACCGACTGCTGATACATGGCTAGGTAAGTGTCATTATCCGCATGCGTATGGTTTTTAATATTTTCTTTTACCGGATAAACGTGGGCTTCGCTCATGGCTTCTCTCCTTGTGCCTTTAATTCTCGACCTTCGTCTTTTGTAGGGCTGTTTCCGTTCTTTAGTCTGTGATTCATCAAGAACGTTGCTGTGCATATAACTGTCAGTCACAGCGCGTATTTCCACAATTAGACTTTAGGATGAGAGTGAGGAATGCGCCGCGATATTGCTGAATTTAAAGCGAATGTGGGAGGTGGATCGAAAGCTGAGTCTTAAGCCTATTGGGTATAAGGCACACTCAGGTTTGGTAAATCGCCTTTGGTTAGACGCACATACACCAAAGCCGCGGATTTTGCGTCTTGCAGGGCATCGTGTTTGTCTTGAATCGGTAGCTCGAGGTGCTTACAAATTGCATCAAGGCTTAAGTCGAAGTAGGCGTTAGGCAAATGACGTTCGAGCTTGTCGTGATAAATCTGGCTCACTTCGATAAGCGGGTTAGGGAGTGGGAAGCCTAAATGCCTCAGACAAGCAAGGTCGAGGATCTTTTTGTCATAGCGAATGTGGTAGCCAACCAAAGGACGGTTGCCGATAAAGTCGAGTAACTTGATGAGCGCTTCTTTTTCGCTGATACCATCCACCAAATCTTGGTGGCGGATATGGTGAATTTTTACCGAGCCTGAATCGAGTGATTGTGGGGCGCGCAGTCGAACTTCGAACGGTTTGCTGGTGATGATGCGATTGTCGATAATTTTGGTCGCAGCGATGGTGACCAGCTCGGCACGGTTGGGATCCAAGCTGGTGGTTTCGCAATCGAGAGAGACAAATTCGCCTTTTTGCGGCGAACAAAACAGTGGCTGATAAGGTGAGCCTTTCAGCTTGTAATGCCAGTATTTCCTTTGTAGCCAATTCATCCCTGTTACCTCTCGTCTTATTTGCCTAAAAGACTCTAATCACGGATTTGATAATGGAAGCCTAAGAACTGCTTAAACTTTTTCACAACGTGTAAGCTGTGGCGTAGCAGGTCTCGTTCTGTCCTGTCTAACTGTTTGATGTCGATGTTGTTGAGTGCTTCCTGCTTACTCAATTGCTGGTTCAAACGGATCTTGAAGAACAGCTTCAGCGCCTCATTGAGGTTATCTGCGGTTTCTGGTTCTAAGATGCGCTTGTTTCTCAGTGCTTCGATACGTTCGAAGGTGTTCTTCTCTTCAATCGCGTATTCCAATGCCAAGGTGCGAATACCATGCACGATTGGGAAAATGCCACCACGCTTAATATCCAGCCCGTCTTTAGCACTTTTTACGTTACCAAACAGAGTAAGAGGCACGGAAAATTGCAGTGCAGGGCGAGTGAAATCGGACAGAATCAACATGCGATCTTCCATGCTGTCTCTGAGGTGTTCGGCGATCGGCGTGAGCAGCTCTCGGTTGCCTGCGACCGCATGAGCGTCGCTGAAGATGGCTAAATCCATGATTTGTTCTGGCTGTGCTTTGGCAATCCAACCATCGAGCGTTTTAATCCAGTCTTGCTGCGTTCGAACCCACTTCGGATTGTTAACCATGACTTTGCCTGGGCAGAGTGGATAGCCCAGTTGCTGTAAGGTGTGAGTGAGGGTTTGCATGACTTCGGCGCAATGTTCCCATTCCAGCCCATCTTGGATGATCAGTGCGTTGTCTTGATCGGTTTTGAGGATTTGCTCTCCACGACCTTCCGAGCCAAGCACAATCAGACAACAGTGATCGTGCAGTGCTGGTGGAACCACAAGCTCAAACGCTTTTTCGATGATTTGTTCATTTACAGCAGATATCAGCTCCATGATGAAGCGAGTGCGGATGCCGTTGGTCAGCAAGCTATCCACCAACTGACGCTGTCGATTGGAAGCAAGGGCTAACTCTTCCACGCTGGTTGCTCGCGCTATGCTGAGTGTTAGTACGTGTGAGTGAGTGGAGAACGCACTGAGGATTTGCGTCATATCCAGCATACCGACCGCTTGATTGCCTTCGCACACCATTAGACGCTTCATGCGGTTGCGCGTCATGGTGATCATGGCGTTAAACAAGAAGTCACCATCATCCACGTGATAAACAGGGAAGGTCGCAATCTTACTCACTGGCGTATCGAGTGGGTGGTCGTCAAGCATCACGGCGTGGAGCATATTGGTTCGCGTCACTATCGCGTAGGGATGCGCCGATGGATATTGCTCTAGGCGTGGGTCATCTTGGTGTAGCTGAACCAAAGCTGCATCAATGCCATTGTCTTTGAGTGTTTTGGTGACCTGATTAATTGGCACATCAGGCGCCAATAGCATCGGTGGATGATAGATACTGCTATCGACTTTAGTCAGAATGAATTCCGCTAGGTTTTGCTGTTGTTGAGCGGCTTCAATGAGGGCTTGGCGTTTGGATAAGTTGTTATCGAAGTAGGCAGCGAACTGTCCGTTCTCGTTATACAGCTCAAGAAACACTTCTTTAGGCAGCAAGTACGAGAGGGTATCTTCCAGTGCCACATACTGATGGCGCACGCTTTCTTCAAACAAAGAGCGTACATCAAACATGTCGTCGTTAGCGTAGTGAGCAAACACTTCGTCTTGATCTTTTGAGTGCTCTTCTACAGCGCCTTTAATCAGCACGTGCAGGTGAGGGTTGTCTTGCCCACAAGCTAAGATGACATCTCGCGTTCGGTAGTACGCCACATCAAGAGACGAGCGCAGTCGATTTTGCTGTGCGTCAGTCAGGCGGTCGAACGGTGGAGATTGCATATTAAATTTGTCAGGCATGAGAGCACCTAAATTTGGTGGGAACACATTCTAAGTCTGACAAATTTCCCTGTCGAAGCCAGACGACTTTGGTCTAAATCGTCACAATCTAATTTTGCATTTCGAGACCCTGTGCCATTGAGGAAACGGTAAGTTGCCGATTCTTCCCTTTTTCTATTACGCATTGCGATCCATAATTCCGCGTCCCAAACGTTTACGTGGCGGAAGTCGTTAGTTTTTGTCGTTTTTTAGGATGTCAGTGATGTTGAAACCCTCTCCGTATGGCTGGATTTCCCAGTACTTTCTCGGATTCTTTTTTGCGTATGGCGTGTATCTGCCATTTTGGTCGTTGTGGTTTAAAGAGCAGGGCGTTTCTCCAACAGATATTGGTCTGTTAGTGGGTCTAGGTTTGGCGACGCGCTGTGTGGCGAACATGGTACTCACCCCACGTCTACATAAAGTCGAACACATCATGCCTGCCCTACGTTGGTTGAGCTTTGCTGCCCTCATTTTTGTTGGTTTCCACTTTTTCACTGGTGGCAACTTTTGGTTAATGGCACTCGCTACCATCTTGTTTAACTTGTGCTGTGGCCCGGTGGTACCTTTGTCGGATGCGATGGCGAACTACTACGCGCGTTTGAAAATGCTCGATTACGGTCGTACCCGTTTGTGGGGCTCGGTTGCCTTTATTGCAGGCTCGACTGTGGTGGGTTACTTGGTGGCAGAGTTTGGCTCTGACATGATTTTGTACACGGCGATGGTCGGTGTCTTTATCTCGCTCTTATTTGCAATGCGTAACACCAATCCAATGCCAGTGACACGCGAAGGTCAACATTCTGAGCGTCCCAAACTTTCTGCATTGCTTACGGATAAGCCGGTCGTGAAGTTCCTTGTGTTGATGGCGTTAATCCAAGGTAGCCACGCGGCGTACTACGGTTTTAGTGCGATTCACTGGAAAGCGGCTGGTCACTCAGAAGATGTGATTGGCTACTTATGGAGCTTGGGCGTGGCAGCTGAAGTTGCTGTGTTTGCTCTGAGTAAGCGTCTATTCGCTGGCTGGTCTTTACGCACTCTGTTTGTGGTTGCGGCTGGTGGTGTGATGCTACGTTGGGGCATGACTGCGTCTACGACCTCTATTTTGGCGTTGGTGGTAGTGCAAATGCTTCACGGCGTGACGTTTGCAATGGCGCACATTGCCGCGATTCAATACATCCAGAACTCAGCTGAGAACAAGATGGTGGCATTGCAGGCACTGTATAACGCAATCCCACTTGGTGCGTTTATCGCGTTGATGACGGTGATCAGTGGTTGGGGCTATGAGCACTGGGGGGCGAATATCTTCTGGTTGATGGCGGCGATGGGCTTTATTGCACTGTTTATCAAAGTTGAGCCTCAAAATGATGAAAGTAATGTGGTTGATCTCTCAGCTAATGCTCCCGAAGCACAGAATTAAGCTTCTGTGACAGAGATTAAAAACTAACCTTTGTCTCTGTTGTGAAAGCAGTGTTAAATGAAACCTCTCCCTTATGGAGAGGTTTTTTATTCCTTGCTTTAAAAACAGCAAGAAAGGCAAGAAAAGTAAGAAAGGATATCGGATGCAAGGATGGCTAGTGATTCCCGTTTCTTTGGCGTATTTGGGAATCCTGTTTTTAATCGCTTGGTACGGTGACAAACAAAAGAGATGGTTAGCGCGTTGGCGACCATGGATCTACAGTTTGTCGATTGCGGTGTACTGTACGTCGTGGACCTTCTATGGCACGGTCGGACAGGCGAGCAACAACCCTTGGTCCTTCCTACCCATCTATATTGCGCCGATCATCGTGTTTACCATCGGCTGGCGCGTCCTCGCTCGGCTGATCTTGATTGCTAAACGCGAGCACATCACCTCCATTGCCGATTTCATTGCCGCCCGCTATGGCAAATCACAAGGCTTGGCGGTGGTTGTCACCTTAATCGCGGTGGCAGGCATCCTTCCATATATCGCTTTGCAATTGCGTGGCATCACCATGGGGTTGGAGATCATCGCGCCAGATTTAGCATCTGATCTCAGTTATCAAAACTACAGCGTATCTTGGTTTGTGGTCGGGGCGATGGCGATCTTCACCATGCTGTTTGGTACGCGTCATATCGATAACACCGAGCATCACCGCGGCATGATGATGGCGATTGCGTTTGAATCAGTGCTTAAGTTGGTGGCGTTTTTAGTGGTGGGCGTATTTATTGTTTGGCTCGCGATGGATACCGAGAGCTTCCTCCTCGCTGATATCGCCGCTGAAACCTATGAGTCCCCTAACATTCCGACCTTGCTGATTCATACCATTCTGACCATGCTGGCGATTGTCTGTTTGCCACGTCAGTTCCATACCATGGTGGTCGAGAATGAACGCGCGCAAGACTTACACGTCGCTCGTTGGTTGTTCCCACTGTATCTGATTCTGATGGGCATTTTCGTTCTGCCAATCGCATGGGTAGGGCAAAGTCTACTGAGTGGCAGCCCTGCCGATACGTACGTGATCAGCGTGCCGATGGCGGTGGGCGCGAATGACATCGCCTTGCTGGCATTTTTGGGCGGTACTTCCGCGGCAAGTGGCATGGTTATCGTCTCGACCATTGCCTTAGCGATCATGGTATCTAACGATTTGGTGATGCCACTGATTCTGCGTCGGATGAAGTTATCAAAGCGTAATCATCACCATTTTTCTACGCTGTTATTACGCATACGTCGTGGGCTGATTCTGCTTCTTTTGATTGGTGCATGGGGCTTTTATCAGGCTTTAGATAGTATCCACTCACTCTCTGCGATAGGTTTTCTCTCGTTTGCTGCGATTACCCAGTTCGCTCCGTCTCTGCTTGGCGGTATGTACTGGCGTCAGGGCAACAAGAAAGGCGTGTATGTGGGTTTGCTGGTGGGTTTCACCATTTGGTTGATTACTTTGATGAGCCAAACCGACATGCTGGCGGGCGATGCAAGCAACAACTTGCTGATTTGGCTGATCACACCGCCTGATTTATTGGCAGGTTTTGGTATTGCTGTTTCTGATTGGGGCATGATCCTCAGCGTAGTGGCAAATACCGCGTGTTTTGTTGCGGTATCACTAGCTACGCGCCCAAGCATAAGTGAACGCTTACAATCGGCATCATTCGTCGGTACGCCGTTGCCTGAAAGTGAAAACATCAGCTTGTATCAAAGCCGAGTAACGGTCAGTGAACTTGAGATGTTAGCGTCACGATTTGTGGGGCGCACGCGAGTGAAATCCGCCTTCCAAACCTATTGGAGTCAGCAACGCGAAGAGCTGCTTCCCAATCAACAAGCCCCCTCTACCTTGATTCGACATACCGAGCGCGTACTTGCCGGCGTGTTTGGTGCCTCTTCAGCTAAGTTAGTACTTACTTCTGCTTTGCAAGGCAGAAACATGCAGCTTGAGGAAGTGGCGACCATCGTTGATGAAGCCTCAGAGCTGTATGATTTCAGCCGTGGCTTGCTGCAAGGTGCGATTGAACACATTGGGCAAGGCATCGCCGTAGTCGACAAGCAACTAAGGCTGGTAGCGTGGAACCAACGTTATCTAGAGTTATTTGTTTTCCCGCCGGGGTTGATTCAGGTCGGGCGTCCGATTGCCGATGTGATTCGTCATAATGCTGAGCAAGGTTTATGTGGTCCGGGGGATCCAGAAGACCACGTTCGTCGCCGCGTTTATCACCTTGAGCAAGGCACGCGACATACCTCTTCCCGTGTGCGCCCTGATGGTCGCGTAATTGAAGTGCAAGGTAACCCAATGCCTGGTGGCGGTTTCGTGATGAGCTTTACCGATATCACCGTGTTCCGCGATGCAGAGCAAGCTCTGAAAGACGCTAATGAGACACTAGAAGAACGCGTTCGTGCTCGTACTCGTGAGTTGGAACAACTGAACAAACAGCTGGTGGCAGCGACCCAACGTTCTGAGCATGAGTCGCAGTCCAAGTCGCGCTTCTTAGCGGCGGTGAGTCATGATTTGATGCAGCCGCTGAATGCAGCTCGTCTGTTTGCCTCTTCGTTGTCGGAAGTTGCCAAAGACAGTGAAACCCAAAAGCTGTCGACTCACATCGAGAGTGCATTAGGCGCCGCGGAAGATTTGATTGGTGATTTGCTGGATATCTCACGTTTGGAATCGGGCAAGTTGGACGTCAATGTGCATGGTTTTGCAGTCAATGATGTGTTGGCAAACTTGAATGCGGAATTCAGTGCGCTGGCGAAACAACAAGGCATTGAGTTCACCATGATCCCATCGTCTTTGATGGTGAAATCCGACCCGAAATTGCTGCGCCGCGTGGTACAGAACTTCCTTACCAATGCGTTCCGTTATAGCCCGAATGGTAAAGTGGCACTCGGTGTACGCCGTGTACAAGGGCGAGTACGTATTGATGTATGGGATAACGGAATGGGGATCGAAGAAGAGAAACAACAAGAGATCTTCGAAGAGTTTAATCGTGGTACTCAAGTCCGTTCTGACCAAGGTTTGGGGTTAGGCTTAGCTATTTCGAAAGGTATTGCTCAAGTACTAGGGCATGAAATCTCGATGCGTTCTTGGTTTGGTCAAGGCAGCGTGTTCTCGATTACTTTAGATAAGGCTGAGAAGGTGCACATTCCGGCAGTTAAAGCGGTGAAGAGTGCACAATCTGACTTGAGCCATATTCGTGTGCTGTGTGTCGATAATGAGCCAGATATTCTGGTCGGAATGGAAAATCTACTTTCGCGTTGGGGCTGTGATATTCGCATTGCGACCGACATCGTTGAGAGTTTGAAAGCGATCGAAGACGATTGGTTGCCGGATGTGATTTTCTCCGATTATCGTTTAGATAATGGTCGAACAGGATTAGAAGTGTTGCAGCAATGCCGCTTGCGTCTGGGTAACCGCTTTGAAGGAGTGATCATCAGTGCCGATCGAACCGATGACATGATGGAAGGCATTAAAGCCAATGGGTTTAGTTTTATCGCCAAACCAGTTAAGCCTTTGAAATTGCGTTCGGTACTCAATCGAGTTGCTTAGAAAAAAAGACCTCCGCTTGGAGGTCTTTTGCTTTAAGGGGGTGAGCGGTCGGTGGCTTATTCTGCAACGCCGCCTTGAGTCAGTTTGGCTGGATCGAGCAATCTTTCTAATGTGGCACGATCTAAGTCCGTTTCTTCTTCTGCGACATCAATGATCGCGCGACCTTGTTTGTAGGCTTTCTTCGCAACTTCGGCAGCTTTTAGGTAGCCAATCACAGGGTTAAGTGCGGTGACCAGAATTGGGTTCTTCGCCAGTGCAACATCAAGGTTGTCTTGGCGCACTTCAAACGTCGCGATGGCTTTGTCTGCCAAAGCAACGGCGCTGTTCGACAGCAGTTCAATGCTTTCTAATACATTGTGAGCTATCACTGGTAGCATCACGTTAAGTTGGAAGTTACCCGATTGACCTGCAACGGTAATGGTTGCGTCGTTACCAATCACCTGTGCCGACGCCATAGCTGCTGCTTCTGGAATTACAGGGTTCACTTTGCCCGGCATGATAGAAGAGCCTGGTTGTAAGCCTTGCAGTTCGATTTCACCTAAGCCGGCTAGTGGACCTGAGTTCATCCAGCGAAGATCGTTTGCGATCTTCATGATCGCAACTGCTGCTGTTTTGAGCTGTCCCGATAGGGCGACGATCGCATCCTGACTGCTGAGATTGAAGAAGAAGTTTTTGCTTGAAGCAAACTCTATGCGCGTTGATTGCGTTAGGTTATCGGCAAAAAGATCGGCGAAGCGTGGATCGGCGTTGATCCCTGTACCCACCGCTGTTCCGCCTTGAGCTAACGCTTTCACTGCTGGCAGTGTTTGTTCGATGGCTTGTTTAGCGTGTTCGATTTGGAACTGCCAACCACCAAGCTCTTGGACGAAGGTAATTGGCATCGCATCCATGAGGTGCGTACGACCTGTTTTTACCACATCTTTCAGAGCTTGCTGCTTGGTCTCTAGTGTTTCACTTAGGTGGGACAGTGCAGGCAGTAGCTGTTTTTCAATCGCAATTGCAGAGCTAACTTGAATCGCAGTAGGCACTACGTCGTTACTGCTTTGACCCATGTTGACGTGATCATTTGGATTGACTGTTCCGCCTAGGTGCTCAGACGCTAATGTTGCAATCACTTCGTTGGCATTCATGTTGGAACTGGTGCCCGAGCCGGTTTGGAATACATCGATAGGGAATTGGTCGAGGTGTTTACCATCAATCATGGCTTGCGCAGCATCAGCGATGGCATTGGCAATATCACCTTCTAGCAAGCCAAGTTGGGCATTGGTGAGCGCTGCAGTTTGTTTGATATGAGCGAGTGCTTGAATAAACCCTGTCGGCATGGTGTGTTTGCTGAAAGCAAAGTTATCGACAGCGCGTTGAGTTTGGGCTTGATACAAAGCGTTCGCAGGGACTTTGACTTCGCCCATGCTGTCCGCTTCGATACGGAATCCCGTGGTCATGGTAGGTTCCTTTTGTTTAATCGAGTGGCGTCTGTATCAGACGTAATTGTTGTTGTAATGAGAGAAATTTAACATCGCCATCCTCAAACTGGTAGTAGTAGCGTTTGAGACAAAGTAGCGGAGTGTGAATGCAATCGAGGCAAACTCGGCGGAAGATGCGACTACGAGTAGGGTCTTGAATCGCGTCGAGTAGATGGAAGTAGACTTGGCGCAAATACAGCTCGCACAGCACCAGGTTTTCGTGCTCCGCATCGTGCTCGTAGATGGACGACAGCACCATACCCCAATGGATGTAATCATGGATCACATCGGGTTCGAAGCCGCTTGGCGCATACACATGAAGGAATCGGTCTTGTGCTTTAAAAAAGGCGTTGTAGATGGCTTGGCTGCTGTCCATAGTTACCTCGACATTTAAGATAATGATAATTATTATCAATTAATTGTCGATTAGCAACCACAGCTTTTTTGAGGAAATAACACAACAAAAAAAGCCGATACTCGGACTCAGTATCGGCTGAAGTGGGTGAGCTCAATCCCTACAATTAAGCTCGGTATTCTTTCGCGAGATAAGGTTGGCTAAAATGCGTCTTCAAGCCTTATGGAGCAGGTAAGTTATTTGTCCGTAAACAGGGTTTCGTATTTCACAAATGCCGTTTGCGTTTCACCGTAGTAGAACGTGCCTTCAGATTGAATCGCAACACGTAACCAACTCTCTGCTGATGCAGGCTTAGGCAAAGTGATGGTCCAGTTTTGTCCGGCTTGATCCGCTGGTTTCATGTCAATCGGCTGTGCGTTTTGCTCTTGGCTATCCACGACTGAAAGCTTCACCCCTTCGAGTGGGTAAGCAGCATGTAAAGACAACTCTAAGCTATCTGGCGTCAGCTTTTCTGAGCGAAACTTCACTTTAAAGTCGCCATTCTCCATGTCACACAAGCCACTGGTGTAACGGCAATTCGACTTGCTGGCCAGCTTGTAGCTTTCCCCTTCTTTAGCGGCATGAGGTTTCTCACTCAGAGCCATGTCTGTACCGAAATAAGCGATTAAAGACAAAATTGGGGCGATCAACAGGGCGATAATAAAGTGCTTGTTTTTGAACATAAAATACTAATCCCATCAATTATCTGTTCATTTTTACTGGCTAAAATCGCTAATAACTTCGTTAAAGATTTTGAAGTTAGAGCAACTAGCTTGCTGCAATCTTTGCCTTGTTCTAAGCGATTTTTTCCGCGTAACCCCTGAACATATAATCAATGGCATTGGTATGCATCCTTGCTACGGTTCAGGGAATATCTAATTATTAGAATAAGTTAAGTGAATAAAAAAGCCCCAAGCGGGGCTTTTGTGGTTTGCGTTATATTTTAGTGGTCTACCGCACCGCCAGCGCCTGCTGGTACACGTACGTGCTCGACTAGGTCTTTTACTTCTTGTGGTGTTTCTGCTGTCACTCTTGATACAGCGAACGCCACAATAAAGTTAAATACCGCACCGATTGCACCAAATGCGTTTGGTTCAATACCTAGGAACCAGTTCTGCCCCCAACTTTGTAGGTACGTCCAGTCAGCAACAAATAGGATGCCTTTATGCTGGAATACGTAGAATAGCGTGATACTGATACCTGCAATCATACCTGCGATTGCGCCTTCTTTATTGATGCTCTTACTGAAGATACCCATCATCAACGCAGGGAAGATGGAGGATGCCGCCAGACCGAAGGCGAGGGCTACCGTTCCGGCTGCAAATCCTGGCGGATTCAAGCCCAAGTAGCCGGCGACTGCGATGGCGACCGCCATAGAGATTCGACTCGCAAGCAGCTCTTTCTTCTCGGATATATTTGGGTTGATCACGCCTTTGATTAAGTCATGTGATATCGCGGACGAGATAGCCAATAGTAGACCCGCTGCCGTCGATAGTGCCGCTGCGAGACCACCTGCTGCAACCAATGCGATGACCCAGTTTGGTAGCTTAGCAATCTCTGGGTTTGCTAATACCATGATGTCACGGTCAACTTTTAGCTCGTTAGTCGCTGGGCTTGATGTGTACTCAATCAGGCCATCGCCATTTTTATCATCAAAGCCTAGCAGACCTGTTTTCTCCCAGTTCTTGAACCAGTCAGGGCGCTCGTCATAAGCAAGATGCTGACCAGGAGCTGGGTTAACCGTATCCATTAGGTTTAGACGTGCCATTGCAGATACTGCCGGCGCTGTTGTGTAAAGGATCGCAATGAAAAGTAGTGCCCAACCTGCTGATGTACGTGCATCACGTACTTTAGGTACAGTAAAGAAACGGATGATGACGTGTGGCAGACCCGCAGTACCGATCATCAGTGACATGGTGTAAACGAACATGTTTAGCGTATCGCCACGAACTTGAGTAGTGTATTCACTAAAGCCCAGTTCGGTCACCACCTGGTCGAGCCGATCGAGCAGATAGACATCGGTGCCTTGTATGGTACTGCCTAAGCCGATTTGAGGTAGTGGGTTACCCGTAAGTTGCAGAGAGATAAAGATTGCAGGAATAGTGTAAGCCAAAATGAGTACGCAATACTGAGCAATCTGCGTGTAGGTAATGCCCTTCATACCGCCCATTACGGCGTACATGAATACGATACACATACCAATCAATAGACCGGTTGAGTAATCCACCTCAAGGAAGCGACCGAACGCCACGCCTACACCTTTCATCTGACCGATAACGTAAGTCACCGATGCGATGATAAGACATACAACCGCTACGATACGCGCTGCGTTAGAGTAGAAACGCTCACCTACGAATTCTGGTACGGTAAACTTACCGAACTTACGTAGGTATGGCGCAAGCAGAAGTGCAAGCAGTACGTAACCGCCTGTCCAGCCCATGAGGAATACCGAACCGCCGTAACCCATGAAGGCTATCAAGCCTGCCATTGAGATGAACGATGCTGCTGACATCCAGTCTGCTGCGGTTGCCATGCCGTTAGCGATAGGGTTTACACCTCCGCCTGCTACATAGAATTCTTTGGTTGAGCCCGCACGAGCCCAAATCGCAATACCGATGTAGAGGACGAATGTCGCGCCAACTACAAGATAGGTAATAGTTTTCAAATCCATCTGAGTTACTCCTTACTCATCCACGCCGAATTCACGGTCGATTTGGCGCATCTTCCACGCGTAGTAGAAAATAATACCGAGGAAGGCATAGATGGAGCCTTGCTGAGCAAACCAGAAGCCTAGTTTGTATCCACCTAATTGAAATTGATTAAGTACGTCGACAAATAAGATGCCGCAGCCGAAAGACACTACGAACCAGATGACCATCAGGGTAATCATGAGCTTCACGTTCTTGTCCCAGTAGGCTTTGGCTCTTTCTTCGCTTTCAAATGCCATTGCCGTCTCCTTACGATTGGTATTGTTGTTAAAAAAATGTTTCAACATGTACATTAGCAAGGCACTGGCAAGAACTCTTTTCAACTTTAGTCGGGACGCTAAAAAGCAAAAACGCCCGTTTTTAGGGCGTTTGAGAGGAGGTGGGAATAAAAGTGTGATGTTAATTTGATGTTAAATTAGCCAAAGGTCTAAGAGTTTTATCAATTAACATAGAAATCTTTTATACCAAGCAGCAAATTATTCAGTGCAACAGCGGCAAGGATAAGCCCCATTACGCGGCTGATGATAGCTGCACCTACGTTACCAATCACTTTTTGAATCGTGTTTGCACCCAGTAACAAGAAGAGGGTAACCAGAAGTACCGCAATCATGACGCCTGCGGTCATTGCTTGGTCGACGAAAGAGTAGCGATTGTTATCGGTGAGCATCACGATGGCCATCATTGCCCCCGGCGACGCAATCGAAGGAATCGCAAGAGGGTAAACGGCTAAGTCAGCGAGATCCGAGTGGCTGACTTCTTCGCCCAGTTTTTGCTCTTGTTCTGGCTTGCTTTCACCAAAGATCATCGACAATGCAAACAGTAATAGCACTAAACCACCAGCGGCTTGGAAGGCGGGTAATGGGATTTGCATTGCTTCCAGTAACAACTGACCGGCAATAAGAAAGAACAGCAACACACCCATTGAAATGGCAATGGCTTTTAATGCGACGAGACGACGCTGTTTTGCCGTAAGGTGCTGAGTCTGTGATAGATAAACGGGTACTGAACCAATCGGGTCGATGACGGCCCAGAGTACGACGAATTGAGTGACGAGAATACTTAACAAAGTATGACCTCCCAGAGTTAGCGGTTTAACAGAGGGATGAAGAGGCTGTGTGTGACAGTCTATGCCGATCGTAGCCAGTAATTGCTTATTCTAGCTTGTGAAAACGCTCGATAACGGCGTTAAAAATTTCGATTGTAGGAGAACTACTTATCAAAAATTTTCGCCTTGTTCTCAAGCCTTTTTCCTACGCTATTTATAAGCTCTGACTCACTGTGATTGGCATTATCATTTTAACGTCTATTGTTCTTTTTGCGTCATATAAATGTGAATTGGTTATATTTATTAACACATTACTGCTCTGATTCCATTTGTTGCAGCAAAATAACGGCTTGAGTGCGATTCTTGACGCCTAATTTTCGGAATATGGCGGTCATGTGTGCTTTGATGGTTGCTTCTGAGACATTGAGCTCGTAAGCGATTTGCTTGTTGAGTAAGCCATCCGATAGCATGCCGAGCACCTTGTATTGTTGAGGTGTCAACGCAGCAATCTTTTCTGCTAAGTCATTACATGCTGCGTTATTGGTGATCAAGCCTTCAGGGAAGAATGGGTCGCCGTTCAGCACTTGGTTAAGGGCACTGACAAGTTCACGCATGTCGCTTGATTTAGGAATAAAGCCAAATGCGCCGTGGCTTTTTACTTGGCTAACCACTGCGGGTTCTTCGCTAGCAGAAACCACGACGATTGGTAGGTCTGGGTATTCTGCACGTAAGTGAATCAGACCGGACATGCCGTTTGCACCTGGCATTTTGAGATCCAGCAGCACTAGGTCGGGCTCTTCTTCTTTTTTAAGGAGTGTCAGGAGAGCATCTAAAGAGTCAGCTTCGAGGAGGTTAGCACCACTCACCGCCATATGTACCGATTGGAACAAGGCGTTGCGGAACAATGGGTGATCATCAGCGATGATAATGGTGTAGGTCGAATCCATGACGTTAAACACTTTTGACTATTTCGTTAATGGAATTATTGTCCACCTTTAAGAGGGGGGACAATGTTTATGCGCTAAAAGTCTGAACCAAATCGACTTTTATTAGAAAAATTGCATATAAACGCAAGTTTCGAGATTTTATTGAGACAATAAAAAACGCCAGCGAGGTATCACTGGCGTTTGAATGATTCACAATCAAAATTGGTTGATGTGTGCCAAGAAAGGCTCGGCCTGCATAAAACCGGTCAAACGAGCGTTTGAAACATGTTTACCATTCGCATCCCAAAACTCAATCGTCGGTAAACCTAATACATTCATATGCTTAAGAAGTTCGATGTCTTGTACTTGGTTCTTGGTTACATCGGCCTGTAGCAGTACAAAATCTTGCAGTTTTACTTCGACACTTGGGTCATGGAAGGTGTACTTTTCAAACTCTTTACATGCGACACACCAATCAGCATAGAAGTCGAGCATCACGGGTTTACCGGCTTGCTTAGCCAATGCCAATTGTTGTTCGAGCTCTGTTACATTGGAGACGCGCGTAAAGCTTACTGTCACTTGTTGAGTTTGCGTTGTTGTGTGGCCACCAAACCAGTAATTAAGTGCTGGTTGAGCTGACGCAAACAAACCAAGCACTGCAATGATGCCTACTGCACTTTGTTTCCAACCACCAAACTCAAGGCTGTTCTTGATGTGGTATAGCCAACCAAATGCAGCGATACCTAGTGCTGACCACAATGCCGTTGCCCATATTTCTGGCATGATGCGCTCAAGTAGGAAGATAGGCGCTGCCAGCAGAATGAAGCCGAATAGGGTCTTAACGCGATCCATCCAACCCCCTGCTTTTGGCAGAAGTTTGTTGCCGAATACAGCAACAAGAATGAGTGGAATTCCCATACCCATCGCCAGTGCGTAAAGCGCGATACCACCAGTCAGCAAGTCACCGCTTTGTGCAACGTAAAGTAGCGCACCAGACAGTGGCGCAGTGGTACATGGTGAGCACACTAGACCTGAAATCGCGCCCATGGCGAATACGCCTGCGCTGCTGCCGCCTTGTTGTTTGTTGCTTAGGTTGTTTAACCACGTTTGTACGCCACTTGGCAGTTGCAGGTTATAAACGCCAAACATAGACAGTGCGAGTGTCACGAACAGCACACTCAAACCAATCAACACATAAGGGTGTTGCATCGCTGCTTGGAACTGCATGCCCGCAGATGCCACCACAAGGCCAAGTAGGGTGTAAGTTAGCGCCATGCCTTGCACGTAGACAAACGACAAGCCTAGCGCACGGCGTTGGCTTAGTTTACCACTGCCAAGCACGATGCTGGTCAGAATTGGGTACATCGGCAGTACACATGGTGTAAACGCCAAACCCACACCAAGCGCCAAGAACAGAAGTGGTGTCCACCAGTTATCAGCAAGGTTGGCGGCAAGGCTATCTTGCTGTGTTACTGGAGCCGATGGTGTGTCGGTAGAAGTAGATGATTGCACCGCTGGTGGCGTTGCTGTTGGTACTTGTTCTGCTTTTGGTGCAGTCGTCGCCGCTGTTGAATCTGAGTTCGACGAAGTAAACGCGCTGATAGGAATTACGCGAGTTTCTGGTGGGTAACAGAAGCCAGCTTTGGCACAGCCTTGGTATTGCACCACCACGCGTGCACCGTCTTGCCAGTCATGCATTGGCAAGTTAACAAACAGTGGCTGGGTGTAGATATGCACGTCACCAAAGAATTCATCTTTATGCGGCGTGCCGTCTTCCATTTGCAGTTCGCCTAGCGACACATTTTCGCCCGCAACGGACAAGCGCTCTTGATACAGGTAGTAACCATCACGTACCTGCCAGTCCAGCATGAGCTTACCGTCCTGCTGGTAATAGTTGAATTGAAAAGCCTGATCGACAGGCACAAACGTATCGTTGCTGTTGCCAAAAGTGTTGCTTTGGCTGTTCCCTAACTGATCATTGCCAAACAGAGCAAAAGAAGGCGCAGAAAAGGTAATAAGCCCTAAGAGTAAGACGGAGAGTAATGCACGCATAAAAGGTTCAATTCATCTTAGATAATTGTCGTTAGTGTAACTCAATCAGACCTGCTGGCTAGCCAATAAGTTTCATGGAAGTGAAGATTTGTTAACCGTTGTCCAATACAACAGGCAATAAAAAAGGGAGCCGAAGCTCCCCCGAGTAAGACTCTGTTTCTGCTAGATCAGTAGCCCACCGAACGCGAATCCAAGTGCAACTGCTGAAGCGATAGTTGCTACGCCTGGTACGAAGAATGGGTGGTTGAATACGTACTTACCGATACGAGTTGAACCCGTGTCGTCCATCTCAACCGCAGCCAGTAGTGTTGGGTAAGTTGGTAGTACGAATAGCGCACTTACTGCTGCGAAAGACGCAACTGCGGTAAGTGGTGCCACACCGATTGCTAGTGCTGCTGGCATCAGCGCAACGGTAGTTGCACCCTGCGAGTAAAGCAGCATTGAAGCGAAGAATAGAACAAGTGCTAGCATCCATGGGTAGTCTGCTAGTAGTGCACCCGCAACTTCTTTGATGCCATCAACGTGCGCGTTAACGAACGTAGAACCTAGCCATGCCACACCAAGTACACACACACACGCTGTCATACCAGAGCGGAATGTTGCAGCAGCTGGGATTTTGCCTGCATCGATTTTACAGCTCAATACGATTGCTGCGGCTGCCGCTAGCATTACTGCCATGATCGCTTCGTTACGACCAAGTGCTGGGTTTTCGATAAGACCAATTGAACCAGAGATCGCTGCTGCGTAGCAGACTACGAATGCGATAGCGCCTAGGAAGATGAATGTTGCTTTCTTCGCTGTTGGCAAGATTTCGCGTTTCGATTCTGTGTTTAGCTTGATAAGGCCTTTTGCTAGACGGTCTTGGTATTCAGGATCATCTTTAAGCTCGCTGCCCATGAAGTTCGCAACAAATGCACCGATCATACAAGCGATGAAGGTGGTTGGGATACAAACCGCTAGTAGCGTTAGGTAATCAACGCCAAATGGATGCAACATTGCAGCAAATGCCACAACTGCCGCTGAGATAGGCGATGCTGTGATAGCGATTTGCGAGGCAACTACCGCGATAGACAGTGGACGAGAAGGACGAACACCTTGGCCTTTCGCTACTTCTGCAATAACTGGCAAAGTAGAGAATGCTGTGTGACCTGTACCTGCTAGTAGTGTCATCAAAAATGTCACGATAGGTGCGTAAAAGGTGATGCGTTCGGGATGTTTACGCAAAAAGTCTTCCGCAACCTGAACCATCCAATCTAAACCACCAGCTACCTGCATTGCAGCGATAGCAGTAATAACAGACATGATGATCAGGATTACATCGACAGGGATGAAAGACTGGCTTGTCGGGACGCCTAGGATTAAAGACAATGCAATTACCCCAGCACCACCGGCAAAGCCAATGCCGATACCACCGATTCTTGCCCCCAAATAAATGAAGAGCAGAACCACGAAGAGTTCGACCATTACCATATTGATACCTCTTTTAGTTTTTAATGATTCTGATTTTTTGAACACTCAGGAACAGGTGTAAATGCTCAGAAAATCAGAACCCGAGCGGCTTACGGCAATAAAAAGCGCATAAAAATTGTGGTTAACCGTATCAGAGCCTAAAAAAGGGCCCCGTTTGGGACCCCTTTCACCAGCGATTACTCGTAGCGTTTCGCTTTATAAGTCGGATGCATGAAGTTTTCAACCGATAAGATGTCATCTAGCTCTTCTGCGGTTAATAAACCACGTTCTAGAACCACATCACGTACGCTCTTACCTGTTTCAGCACAGATCTTACCAACAATGTCGCCCTCGTGGTGGCCGATGTATGGGTTTAGATAAGTCACGATACCGATAGAGTTGTAAACGTAGTTTTCACAAACTTCTTTGTTCACCGTGATGCCATCGATACATTTGTCACGTAGGTTCACACATGCGTTGTGTAGTAGAGAAATAGACTCAAACACGCTTTGTGCGATTACTGGCTCCATTACGTTTAGCTGTAACTGACCGCCTTCTGCTGCGAAAGATACCGTGTTGTCGTTACCTAGAACCTTGAAGCAAACTTGGTTTACGACTTCTGGGATAACTGGGTTTACTTTAGCTGGCATGATAGAAGAGCCCGCTTGCATTTCTGGTAGGTTCAACTCGTTTAGACCAGAGCGAGGGCCAGAAGAAAGTAGGCGAAGGTCGTTACAGATCTTCGACAGTTTCACTGCTAGACGTTTGAGCGCGCCGTGCGTCATTACGTAAGCACCACAGTCAGATGTTGCTTCGATTAGATCTTCTGCTGCAACCACTTCTACACCCGTAACTTCTGCTAGGTGTTTTACGGCTAGTGCTTGGTAGCCTGTTGGTGCGTTTAGACCAGTACCGATTGCTGTTGCACCTAGGTTGATTTCTAGTAGTAGCTTAGACGTGTAGTCTAGGGCGCGAATCTCTTCGTTTAGTGTCACTGCCCATGCGTGGAACTCTTGACCCACAGTCATAGGAACCGCGTCTTGAAGCTGAGTACGACCCATCTTCAAGATGTCTTTGAATTCTTGTGCTTTAAGTTCGAATGCACCTTTTAGGTATTCGATCGCTTCCATCAACTGATGAACACTGTTGTAAACCGCGATTCGGAAACCGGTAGGGTACGCACAGTTTGTTGATTGGCTCTTGTTTACGTGATCGTTCGGGTTGATGAACTCATATTGGCCTTTTTCTTTGCCCATCAGTTCAAGCGCAACGTTCGCAATAACTTCGTTAGTGTTCATGTTCACTGACGTGCCTGCACCGCCTTGGAACACGTCTGAAGGGAACTGATCCATGCACTTACCTGTTTCAAGGATCAAATCACACGCTTCTAGAATGTAGTTAGCAACGTCTTTTGGAATTGCACCTAGCTCTTTGTTTGCTAGTGCAGCGGCTTTTTTCGTCATTACCATACCGCGTACAAACTCAGGTACGTCAGAAATGGTAGTGCTTGAAATATTAAAGTTTTCGATAGCGCGAAGGGTGTGGATGCCGTAGTAAGCATCAGCAGGAACATGACGTTGACCTAATAGATCTTCTTCAATACGAGTGGCTTGGTTTGCTGTCTTTGGAGCATCAGATAGTGTAGCCATAACAGGATCCTTAGATAATAATTCTGATATTTAAGTTATTTATTAGCCATTTCTGCAATCTAGAATCCGTTCATCAGAGTTTTTGGCTGGAAAAACCGTCCTGACTTATGTGGCACATCATACTGCACCTAGCGCATAAAAATAGTAAGTGGATCACCTTTTTCGCTTTTAATGCGTCAATAATTTGCAAAGTATGAACGGGATATTAATAACCCTTTATGGGTAGGTGTTTTTCCTCGACAAACATGGATTTTAAGAGTGCGAAAATAGCACTTTTCAACGATCAAATTTTATATATGCACCTTTATTCAAAGGGCGTTTTTTGTACAACGCATTCTCCCTATGATGAACACGCTTTTTTACAACGATTCGTTTGAGCTTAGTAGGCTTTTGCCATTACACTGAAATCAACAAAGGAGGGCATGTGTTTCCTATCTTATTATTGGCGTTTATTTTCGTCCCGATCATCGAAATCGGCCTATTTATTCAGGTGGGAGGCTTTTTAGGTCTTTGGCCTACGATTGCTTTAGTTCTGATCACCGCATTTGTTGGCGCGTCTTTGGTACGCAGCCAAGGCATCCAGACGTTGATGTCAGTGCAAGGTCGCTTAGAGCAAGGTGAGCTTCCGGCTCAACAGATTTTTGAAGGTGTGATGCTGGCAGTTGCAGGCGTATTGCTGTTAACACCAGGTTTCATGACCGACGCATTGGGTATGTTGGTGTTGCTTCCCGCGCCACGCGCTGCGATTGCGAAATACTTAATGAGCAAGATGGTGGTGAAGACCATGAATGGTGGCGGCTTCCAAGGTGGCTTCTCAAATCAAGGTCCCTATGAACAAGACCCGTTTCGTCGTGACCCATTCGATTCTCAATCGGACAACGGCAATACCTTCGAAGGTGAGTACGAGCGTAAAGACGACAATGATCGTAACAAGCTCAACTGATTTAATCGGTAAGTAAGAAAAGCAAAAGGGCGCATTCAGCGCCCTTTTTAGTATCCGTGATTTGGTGCGCTTACATTGCGCCTTCAAAACCCATTTGACGCCATGCTTCAAACGCGATGATCGCAACGGCATTAGAAAGGTTCAGGCTACGGGCATCTGGCATCATCGGGATGCGGATGCGCTGCTCCATTGGCAAGCTATCAATCACATCTGCTGGTAGTCCGCGAGTTTCTGGACCAAACATCAATACATCGCCTTCTTGATACTTCGCATCCACATGATGACCTGTGGTTTTGGTCGTACACGCAAATAGGCGGTAGTTGCCTTGTTTCTCTTTCTCTAAGTATTCCAAGAATGCTTGATAATCTTTATGACGCGTTACACGAGCCAAATCGTGGTAATCCAAACCTGCACGGCGGACTTTCTTCTCTTCTAGATCGAAACCCAGTGGCTCAATCAGGTGGAGATTCGCACCACAGTTAGCACACAGGCGAATGATGTTGCCGGTGTTCGGCGCGATTTCTGGTTCGTATAGAGCGATATCAAACATGGTATTGAATTAGGTTGGTCAAAAACAGACGGGCAGTATATACCCAAGTCACCTTGAGAAGCGAGATTCAAAACAATGACTTGGGGGCATAAGGGCGTGTAGGTAAACCTTGTCGCCCAGATGTTGAAAGGTTTAACTGAGTGCGCGAGCGTAGTTTTCTTCTACTGCGCGCCAGTTCACTACGTTCCACCATGCGTCAATGTACTCAGGACGACGGTTTTGGTAACTGATGTAGTAAGCGTGTTCCCAAACATCCAGCGCTAGAACTGGCTCACCTTGCACCGCGGCAACATCCATCAGAGGATTGTCTTGGTTGCTCGTGGAGGTAATCTGAATCTCTCCATCCTTTACGACTAACCAAGCGAAGCCAGAACCAAACGTATTGATAGCCGCTTGTGCGAATTCGTCTTTGAATTTTTCGAAGTCACCAAACTTATCGTTGATGGCTTGAGCGAGTGCACCTTGAGGCTCACCGCCACCATCCGGTGACATACAATTCCAATAAATGATGTGATTGTAGTATCCGCCACCGTTGTTTCGAATAGCTGGGCTGTGTTGAGAGATGCAAGCGAAGATGTCATCGAGGCTTTGGGTCTCGAGAGCGCTGCCTTTAGCGGCAGCCATAAATTTATCGTAATACGTTTTATGGTGTTTGCTGTAATGAACTTCCATGGTTTTCGCATCGATGTATGGTTCTAGTGCATCGTAGCGGTACGGAAGCTCTGGAAAAATATGCGACATTGTAAATCCTCCTTTATGAAGGATTTACTTTAATGTTAATGAAAATCATTATCAACTTTGATCTTTGTAAGGTTATTTGCCTACTTTGAGTAATGGCAGAGTAATCGTGACTCGTAACCCACCCAATGGGCTGCGACTCGCGACGATAGAACCGCTGTGTTGGCGGATGGCACTTTCGGTAATGGTTAAACCAAGACCGGTACCGCCAGAATGACGATCACGGGCTGTCGAGACTCGGTAAAATGGGCGGAAGATGGCTTCTAATTCTTCTTCAGGCACACCTTCACCATTGTCATCTACAATGATGTTCAAGGTGTCTGCGCTGTCTTGAATGTCGATCCTCACTTCATCTTTGCCATAGTAAATCGCATTACGAATGATGTTTTCTACCGCACTCATTAGTAGTTTTGGATTGCCAGAAATGCTGCGTTCAGGAAGGTTAGAGTAGTTCAGTACTTTGCCCATTTGTTCGGCTTCAAACTGCGCATCCTTAATAATCTCTTCCCACAAACTTACTATTGGCTGAGTCTCGCGCGTCATGTGACTGTTCACTTGCATGCGTGAAAGTTCGAGTAGTTCGGCGATCATCTGCTCTAAACGTTGCGCTTCGGTGTCGATTCGGGTCAGCTCTGGACTTTCCCCTTGCTTACGAGTCGCCAGCGCACTTGCCATACGCAAGCGAGTCAAAGGCGAACGTAACTCATGTGAAATGTCTGAGAGTAAACGCTGCTGGCCAGAAATCATCTGATTCACAGCCTCGACCATTTGGTTGAAGCTGGTTCCGGCTTGACGAAACTCGGTTGTGCCTTTCTCTAGATTAGGGTCGATGACAAACTCACCTTTCGCGACGCGTTGCGCTGCACTTTCCAAGCGTCGAGCGGGTTGGCTCAAAGCCCACGCTAACCAAAGCAATAACGGGGTACTCACGAGCATAACTGCAAGCAGCAATTGCAATGGGTGATCGAACAGGCGCAACATGATTGGTGGCGGCTCATTCCATTTAAAGCCGACGTACATTAACAGGTCCGAATTGGCGATTTTGATTGGCACGGGGCCTGCGATCATGTAGCGACCGTAAAGCTTTTGCTTCGGTTGGGACTGATCTTCAATGCTAGTGACAAAGTTTTGTAGCGCACGTAGCTTGAAATCTCTGTGACCTGATGAAGTTGTCAGTACGTTGCCTTCGTGATCGGAAAAGAAGATACGTGGACGCGGATCATGTTTACTGCGTCGCTGACCTTCGATGCTGAACAAAATCTTGCCGAGGTTATCTTGTTTGCGATACTTCTTCTCGATACCGTCACGTATTTCAATCATACGCTGATAGTGGTCTTGCGGGATGTCGCGTGCTTTCCGTGGGTCAAGGTGTGGTAATGACAGCACTGCCATCAGAACCAAAAACATGGTGAACCAAAAGATGGCAAAGATGCGTCCATACAAGCTGTTTATCTTCGGCAGTTTGAAGCGTGGTGCTCGCATTAATCCTCCTCAATCAGCATGTAGCCGCGCCCGCGTAGCGTCTTAATACGAGGCTTACCGTTACTTTGGTCTGGCAATTTTTTACGTAGGTTGGATACGTGCATATCGATCGCACGATCAAACGCGGCTAAGCGCTTGCCAAGTACATCTAAGCTCAAGGCTTCTTTAGTTAGCACTTGCCCAGGGTTTTGCACAAAGTGTGTCAGAAGAGCAAACTCTGTCGTCGTTAAATCTAACAACGTCTGTTCGCAGTATGCTTCTTGTTTGCCAGGGAAGAGTTTGATTTCTTGGTACTCAATGCAGTCACTGTTTTTCGCGCTCTTCTGGGTGCTGCTGGTACGGCGCAAAATCGCCCGGATCCGAGCGAGTAATTCGCGGTCGCTAAACGGTTTTGGTAGGTAATCATCGGCACCCAGTTCTAGGCCGATAACGCGGTCTATCTCTTCGCCTTTCGCCGTTAGCATAAGCACTGGCGTCTCCCAGTTTTCGCGCAGGCGTTTTAGGGTTTCCATTCCATTGAGTTTTGGCATCATGACATCGAGCAAAATAAGGTCAATTTCATCAGTGACAGCCGCGAGGCCTGCTTCTCCATCGTTGGCTTCACTGACGTTAAAACCTTCAAAGCTCAGTACCTCTTTAAGCAGACTGGTTAGCTCGGTATCATCATCAATCAAAAGAATGTTCGCCATTTGAGTACCTATTTATGATTCGTGGTTGCTTTAATATTACATGGGAATGATAGGTAACGAAGAGTGTAAAAATCACTCTTTACGATTCTTTACGGTCTCTATACGTCGCTTTACCTAGTAGGTCGTATTCTACACTCAAGCGCTGTGAGAACAGCTCAGAAGAATCACTAACCTGTGTAAGGAATCAAATTATGAAAACTGCAAAGAAACTAGTACTGGCTGCTGTTGTTCTACCACTAACTCTAGGTACAGCGAGCGCATTCGCATTTGGTGGTAAAGATCATAAAGGCCATCGCGGTGAATGCGGCAAAGGTATGGACCGTGGCATCATGCGTCAACTAGACCTGACTGATGCACAGAAAGACCAGCTAAAAGAAATGCGTGAAGCGAACAAAGCGGCGATGAAAGCAAAATTCGCAGATGGCCACGAAGCACACATGGCAGAGCGTCAAGCGCACCACGATAAAGTTCAAGCACTTCTATTGGCTGATAACTTCGATGAAGCCGCAGCAAACGACCTAGCAAAAGAGATGGTTGAGAAGCAAACTGAGCGTCGCGTTAAGATGCTAGAGAAGAAACACCAAATGCTGAGCGTGCTGACTCCTGAGCAAAAAACAAAATATGTTGAGCTACAAAAAGAGCGTCACCAAGAGTGTGGCGAAAAAATGCAAAAACGCATGCACAAGCACCACAACAGCTAATCGCTGAAAGATAAAGTAAAAGAGGTAGCCTGAGTGCTGCCTCTTTTTGATCTTGGCGATTTCATACTCATTCAATAATTCTCAAGGTATACTCAAAGTACGGTTTGAGTTAACTCTTTGATTATGAAACACGAATATGCACGTTTAGTCACGACCGCTGCTTGGACGGCGACCATTGTCGCGACGATTCTTTTAATAGTAAAAGTCATTACTTGGTGGGTGACGGGCTCTGTCAGTCTGCTTGCTTCCTTGATTGACTCGATGCTGGATATCGCCGCATCGGTCGTGAACCTTATTGTTGTACGCTATTCACTACAACCCGCTGATAGAGAACATACTTTTGGCCATGGTAAAGCGGAGTCGCTAGCAGCACTGGCGCAGGCAATGTTTATTTCTGGTTCTGCTGTCTTCTTGGTTCTTAATGGTATTGAGCGATTTTTCCGTCCACATGAGCTGAATTCACCTGAGCTAGGGGTTTATGTCTCTCTATTCGCTATGGTCGTTACTTTTGGACTCGTGATGTTCCAAAAGCATGTGGTACGTAAAACGGGTAGCCAAGCGATTGCTGCTGACTCACTGCATTATCAAACCGATTTATACATGAATGGCGCCATCATGGTGGCTTTAGGATTGAGCTATTTTGGGGTAACGCAAGCCGATGCAGTGTTTGCTGTGGGGATTGGTATCTTCATTTTGTACAGCGCATTCAAGATGGTCAGCGAAGCGATTCAGACGTTGCTCGATAGAAAGCTACCAGATGAAGAACTGGAGCAGATCCGTGAAGCCTGCATCAATGTTGAAGGTGTGTTAGGAGTCCATCAGCTAAGAACTCGCATGTCTGGGCCGACGCGCTTTATTCAATTGCATTTAGAGTTGGATGATCATCTACCTTTAATAAAAGCCCATCATATTGCCGATAAAGTTGAAGATAATTTGTTGGCGCTTTTCCCGGAAGCGGACGTCTTGATCCATCAGGATCCGTTGTCGGTCGTCTTTGGACCAGAGAAAGAACAAAAGGCGCAAGATTGGTAGCGGTCGAAAAATCAGACCAAGCGTAACGACAAATAGGCGCTTATTGGCTATCTTTCCATCACTACTGACTAAGAATCGTGATCCTGATGTGAATCAACGAAGTTGCAAAGAGAAACTGTAATACTCTTACATAAGTAGAAAAGTTACATAAAAAAGTGTGTTTTCATTGGTATTCCTGTAGAGGAAATGTAACATAACGCACAGTTCTGGATTATGCAGGTTGCTTGGTAACAAGGGGCCTAGAAGAAAATTAAATAAATTGATTGCCAAAGATCGAGGGTGAGCATGATTAAGAAGATCGGTGTTTTAACAAGTGGCGGTGACGCACCTGGTATGAACGCAGCAGTACGCGGCGTAGTTCGTACAGCACTATCTGAGGGATTGGAAGTTTACGGTGTTTACGATGGCTACCTAGGTCTTTACGAAGGCCGCATCGAGAAGCTAGATCGTTCTAGCGTTTCAGATGTGATCAACAAGGGTGGTACATTCCTAGGCTCTGCACGTTTCCCTGAATTCAAAGAAGTGGAAGTTCGTGAACAAGCGATTGAGAACCTGAAAAAGCACGGTATCGATGCACTTGTTGTTATCGGTGGTGACGGCTCTTACATGGGTGCTAAGAAACTGACTGAAATGGGCTACCCATGTATCGGTCTACCAGGCACAATCGATAACGATATCGCAGGTACGGATTACACAATCGGTTACCTAACTGCACTAAACACAGTTATCGATGCAATTGACCGTCTACGTGATACGTCTTCTTCTCACCAACGTATTTCTATCGTAGAAATCATGGGTCGTCACTGTGGTGACCTTACTCTGATGTCTGCAATTGCTGGTGGTTGTGAATACATCATCACGCCAGAAACTGGCCTAGATAAAGACAAGCTAATCAGCAACATCCAAGATGGCATCTCAAAAGGTAAGAAGCATGCGATCATCGCACTTACTGAGCTGATGATGGATGCAAACGAACTAGCGAAAGAGATCGAAGCAGCGACAGGTCGTGAGACTCGTGCGACGGTTCTTGGTCACATCCAACGTGGTGGCCGCCCAACAGCGTTCGACCGTGTTTTAGCATCTCGCATGGGTAACTACGCGGTTCATCTACTAATGGAAGGCCATGGCGGTCGTTGTGTTGGTATCGTGAAGGAGCAGCTAGTTCACCACGACATCATCGATGCAATCGAGAACATGAAGCGTCCAGTACGTAACGACCTATACCAAGTTGCTGAAGAGCTATTCTAAGCAACTGGTTAAAGTCAGAATAAAAAAAACCGCGGTTATCCGCGGTTTTTTATTATCTAACGTTTACGCTGATGGTTGGTGTTCTGCCAATGTTATTCTTCGCTCACGCAGTGCAAACCAATACCCTAATAGCCCGCCCATCGTATTCCCCAGCGCAATACCAATAAACAAACCTTCAATGCCATAAACGTGGCTACCAATCCAAGCTGCAGGCAAGGTAAATACGAATAAACGCATGAAGCTCCATTGGAAGGCACGCATTGGTTTGTGCATTGCGTTGTAGCCACTGACTAGCATCATCACAATCCCTTGGAAGCCATAACTAAATGGCACCACCAATAGGTAATGCCAAAGCAGATCTTTTACGGCGGCTTCCTGAGAGAACAAGGCTGCAAGAGGAATACTGAGTGGCACCATCATCAAGAAGATAAACCCTTGGAAGAGAACTGCAAACCGCATGCTGAGGAACCAACCGGAAAAGGCTCGAGCAGGATTATTTGCCCCAAAGTTCTGTGCCATAAATGGGGTGAGAGCGGAAGTGAGAGACATTAAAACCAACAACAGAATCGATTCAATTCGCTGAGCTGCGCCATAAGCTGCTACAGCAGCTGTCCCATGACTTGAAAGCAACATCATCAGGATTGCGCCCGATAATGGGGTCATTGCATTGGAGAGCGCTGCAGGAGTGCCGATTTTTAACGTTTGTTGCCAGTCTTGTTTGATGAATTGCCATTGCGGCGGGGCAAGTAGCTTCTCACGTTTGACGAGTAGGTAAAGCGAACCGCATAACGCGCCAAACCAACTGAAGGCACTAGCAATCGCCGCGCCTTGGATGCCCAATTCAGGGAAGGGCCCGTAACCAAAGATAAGCAATGGATCGAGAATACCGTTGATAAGCCCTGCCAGCATCATGATTTTAGCTGGAGTTTTGGTATCGCCGGTTGCGCGAATCGCACTATTGCCCGCCATTGGAATTACCAACAGAGGAATAGTGAGATACCAAACCTGCATATACTGTGCGATCAGCGGAATAGAATCTTCTTTCGCGCCTAAGAAGCTAAACAGCGGCTCGATAGTAAAAAAGCCTAGTGTTGAGGCGATCATCACCAGCACAACTGCCAGCAATAACCCGTGGCTGGTAAAGCGAGCTGCTTGAGGAGCATGGCCTTGACCTAACAGTCTACCAATATTGGTAGAAAGCCCCATGCCGATGCCCATGGTGATGCAGTTCACCGCAAAGGTGACGGGAAAGGTATAACTGATTGCTGCTAGGGCTTCTGTACCCAGCAACGAGATAAAAAAAGTATCGACCAAGTTAAACATCAAAATGGCAATCATGCCCATCGTCATCGGGATGGTCATTTTGCGTAAGGTGTCAGGAATGGGCGCGGTCAACAAACCATGCTTATCTTCGGCCTGATTGTCCGGCTTGTTTTTTTCCAGCATTTTTGATGTCTATCTGGTGAGGGAAACGCAAGGATACAAGAAAGCGAGATAGTGGGCGAGTGAGCATTTCGCACGCAAACCGTTGCCTAGCTGCTGGTTATTTTAACTAAGTCACAAAAAATTCACGTCTACCCCTTGGGATCGTTAGGTTTGCCCCTTATATAGTGATCACGTGCCCTACGCGGGCAATTATCAAATAAACATGAAAACTTTCAGGAGAGACGACCGATGAACATTCGTCCATTACATGACCGAGTTATCGTAGAACGTAAAGAAGTTGAATCAAAGTCAGCGGGTGGCATCGTTCTAACTGGTTCTGCTGCGGAAAAATCGACACGTGGTGTTGTTCTAGCTGTAGGTAAAGGCCGCATTCTAGAAAACGGCACAGTGCTACCGTTGGACGTTAAAGTTGGTGATACCGTTATCTTCGCTGAAGGTTACGGCACAAAGACTGAAAAAATCGACGGCAAAGAAGTGCTAGTAATGTCTGAAAACGACATTATGGCAATCGTTGAGTAATAGCAATCATTGAGTAATTTTTTGCTCTGATTCAAAAACGAAATCGAAAACAGAATTTAGAAAGGAAATCAAAGATGGCTGCTAAAGACGTTAAATTTGGTAATGACGCACGAGTTAAAATGCTAGAAGGCGTAAACGTTCTAGCGGACGCAGTAAAAGTAACACTGGGTCCTAAAGGTCGTAACGTTGTTCTAGACAAATCTTTTGGTGCACCAACGATCACCAAAGATGGTGTATCAGTAGCGCGTGAAATTGAACTGGAAGATAAATTCCAGAACATGGGCGCACAAATGGTTAAAGAAGTTGCGTCTAAAGCAAACGACGCAGCGGGTGACGGTACAACAACAGCAACGGTTCTTGCTCAAGCTATCATTACTGAAGGGTTGAAAGCGGTTGCTGCTGGTATGAACCCAATGGATCTTAAGCGTGGTATCGATAAAGCAGTTATCGCAGCGGTTGAGCAACTAAAAGAACTATCTGTTGAATGTAACGACACCAAAGCTATCGCACAGGTAGGTACTATCTCTGCAAACTCCGATGCAACAGTGGGTAACATCATTGCTGAAGCGATGGAAAAAGTAGGCCGTGATGGCGTGATTACCGTTGAAGAAGGTCAGGCTCTACAAGATGAGCTAGACGTAGTAGAAGGCATGCAGTTCGACCGCGGTTACCTATCTCCTTACTTCATTAACAACCAAGAAGCAGGCTCTGTTGATCTAGAAAGCCCATTCATCCTTCTAGTTGATAAGAAAATCTCGAACATTCGTGAGCTTCTTCCAACGCTAGAAGCCGTTGCTAAAGCGTCTCGTCCACTGCTTATCATCGCTGAAGATGTAGAAGGCGAAGCACTAGCAACGCTAGTAGTAAACAACATGCGTGGTATCGTGAAAGTCGCTGCTGTTAAAGCTCCTGGTTTCGGCGACCGTCGTAAAGCAATGCTACAAGACATCGCTATCCTAACTGGCGGTATCGTGATTTCTGAAGAGATCGGTCTAGAGCTTGAAAAAGTAACGCTAGAAGATCTAGGTCAAGCTAAACGTGTAACTATCACTAAAGAAAACTCAACCATCATCGATGGTGCGGGTGAAGAAGCGATGATCCAAGGTCGCGTTGCTCAAATTCGTCAACAAATCGAAGACGCAACATCAGACTACGACAAAGAAAAGCTTCAAGAACGTGTTGCTAAGCTAGCTGGCGGCGTTGCAGTAATCAAAGTTGGTGCAGCAACTGAAGTTGAAATGAAAGAGAAGAAAGACCGCGTAGAAGATGCACTTCACGCAACTCGCGCAGCGGTTGAAGAAGGTGTCGTTGCTGGTGGTGGTGTTGCACTTATCCGCGCTGCATCTAAAGTTGCTGGTCTTGAAGGCGACAATGAAGAGCAAAACGTAGGTATCCGTGTTGCACTACGTGCAATGGAAGCACCTATCCGTCAAATCACTAAGAACGCGGGTGATGAAGAATCTGTGGTTGCTAACAATGTTCGTGCTGGCGAAGGTAACTACGGTTACAACGCAGCAACGGGCGAATACGGCGACATGATTGCAATGGGTATCCTAGATCCAACGAAAGTAACTCGTTCTGCTCTACAATTCGCAGCATCAGTAGCGGGTCTAATGATCACGACTGAAGCGATGGTGACTGACCTACCACAAAAAGAAAGCGCAGGCATGCCTGACATGGGTGGTATGGGCGGTATGGGTGGCATGGGCGGCATGATGTAATAGCCAGCCTATCTCTTTGCTCTAAGGCTTGATAACAGCGTCGAGCATGCTCATTTACTAGCGTAAACTGCGCGTGCTCTCCTTGTTCTAAAACCTTATAGCGGTGAGCTAGACTACCGATAAAGTTCGATAAGCCGAGGTGAATGCCTCGGTTTTTTTGTGCCGGTAACTTCGGTATTGAGCCTTTCTTGCGTGAGTTTGTAGGTCTATTCTTACTTTTCCTTTTTAATCTGATAGTTAGCCAGTACTTATTACGCTTAATTTTTATCAGATTAACTGGTTTAAAAATGCGCAACTGTGCGGGTATTGTGCGTAATTCGTCAGGGAAAATGCAGATAAATAACTATGATGAATCAATTGCTTTATTTGTCAGACAGTTAAATATGACTTCCAGCTAACAGTTGTTGATTCAAAATGGCGCAAAATTTGTACATTACACTATGTTGTAAAACAACTATTCCCTCCATGGAGATGAAAATGAAAAAGCTTATGACGTCTTTGGCTGTTGCAGCCGTAATCGCTTCACCTGTTGCTCTTGCTGATAGCTCGCCAGTTATGTTCTCTACCATCGACAACACTAACGCGCCTTCTAACTCTTCTGTTGGTGGTGTTCGCCTTGCGGTATTACATGGCCAAGTAAACGAAGTAAAAGGTGTCGACTTTTCGGTTCTGGGTATGTCTGAAACAGACCGCACAACAGGTGTGAACTTCGGTTTGTTCTTTGGTGCTTCTAAAGTTAATCAAGAAATGACGGGTGCATCACTCGGTCTTCTTAACTGGAACGAAGGCCAAACTAATGGTGTTAACTTAGGTGCAGTGAACATCACGAACAATGTAAAAGGTCTAAACTGGAGTGCAGTGAACTACTCAGAAGGTTACACAATGGCAGACATCGGTTTGGCAAGCATCTCTAAAAAATCTAACTTCCAGTTAGGTTTCTTCAATATGACTGACCAAATCGACGGTGTTCAAATTGGTCTACTAAACTGTGCGGATAACGGCTTCTTCAAGTGTTTCCCTATCGTGAACTTTGCTAAATAAGTTAAGTTGTCGCCACGAACACACGGATAAAAAAGACCCCGAGGAATATCGGGGTCTTTTTTTGTCTGTGGATCTCATTCTGAAATGTGTTTAGGCATTTAGGACGAACAAGGCTACTTCATGATCCTGGTTGAGGCTTTTCGCTGCTGCATCCTTTGATGCACACCGCGGCGTAGAGCTTTAACGCGATTTTCTGCTCTATCCACGCCAAGCAAGACCGTCAATGCCAAAACAGTAATTACGACGGATTGCGTCAGATAGCCAAGGCCTATCATCAAGCCGAGACCTGCCAATACCCAAATCACTGCAGCGGATGTCACCCCATGGATCTTGCCGTCTTGTGTCATCATCACCCCTGCACCTAAAAAGCCCACACCAGTGATTATCTGGCCAAGTACACGCGCTTGGTCGAGCGTATTAGGTGAGAGCGAGACGGCCATCGACATAAATAACCTGAACTCGGGATAAAAATAGAAGTGAACTAAAAGCTGGTTCTGCGATCAGATCTTTCAACCAAGAGAG
>NZ_JAPHPY010000048.1:0-39606 GCF_026241575.1 Vibrio sp. Sgm 5 | reverse complement strand
AGAGAAGCCATCACTCAACATCACCAATGCTGAAAAGTCTGGGCTGATGGCGATGGCTTAAACCGATCTCAGGTTAATTACTGCTTCTCAACCAAACATACAGGCGCACCGATGTCGCACGAATATCCGGTTGGAGTGATAGCGCCAGTTTCCGGATTCCTGTGAAAGCTAGCAACATTATGTGAATGTTGATTAGCAACGAGCATCCACTGCCCGTCACGGGATAAAACAAAATCTCTTGGGAACGCGCCACCACAATCGGACGCCGCAATTTGAACCGGAGTATTGCTCGTTACATCAAATGTACTGATCAGATTTTGCGCACGGCATGAGACATAGACAAAGCGCTCATCCGCAGAGAGACGAATAGCAGACGCCGCTTCTTTGTTCTCTTCATCGGCTAGCAGCTTAACTTGCTCAGTCAGATTCCACTGCCCACTTTGCTTGCGAAGTACCACCAGCGTTTCAGACAATTCGCAAACAACGTACGCGACAGATTCATCACGATTGAAGACCAAATGACGAGGCCCAGAGCCAGCAGGCATAGCGACGCTTTGAGAAAGTGAAAACTTAACTGTTTCACCATCATTGTCGTAGTCATAGAAATGAACACAGTCTGTGCCTAAATCGACCACAGCCAATTGAGCGGAGTGTTTTAGAAAAGTGACTTGATGCGCATGAGGTGAAGTTTGACGATCAATATTCGGCCCATTGCCTTCTACATACAATTCTGCAATGGATTTCAAAGGCTTGCCTTGCTCATCAAGTTGGTAAACACTTACATTGCCGGAACCGTAGTTTGCAACAGCGAGTAACGGTTCTTTAATGTCGATATGGCAAGGGTAGTCACCTTCAATTGGCAATCCATAGCTGTCTGTTTTTTCAGCAAATATCAGCTCTGCACCTTCCAAGCGATTGACTTCATTAAAGGTATATAAACCCTCTCCTTTGAGCGCAAGGTAAGAAGGGTTACGAACCGTTTTCACCGCTTCTGGAACATGTTCATTGGTGAGCGTTAATGCGCCAGTAGCAGTATCGAGAGAAACACACGCAATGCCCTGACTTTGGCTTGGTGAATCGGTATAGGTGCCTACATAAAAATGTAAGTGACCATTTACTATCATGGGAAACCTTTAGGAGATAAAAGAGTGCTTAACCGATAAGATGCCGCCTGCGTTACCAGACGGCAATCCCTTTTAGTTATCAATCGGTTAAAGTGTGAAGCAACTGCTCGGTTGGTACTACGATAGCGACAATCGTTTCATCAAAAATAATCGCATTTTCATCGATGGCGCGTTGATACGCTTCAGCGTCAGGTTGGCCAATACCACTACCCTGCTTAGCAAGCTCAATCAATGTTAAACCTAAATCGGCAACTTTGATTGCGGCTTCTGCAACTGGCACGGTTTCTACCGATGCCATGTTTGCAGCGAAAGTAGGTTTGGCTTGCTGCGCCGCTAACTTAACGCTCTGATAATGCATCGCCAACGCATCCAATGCTGCTGTATCACCTTGAGCATAAGCCGCGACCAAATCTTGCATCTCATACACTGTTAAGCTTTCTACTGGCAGTGCATCCGCAAATCGGTTTAATCGCTCATACTGATTGTATAAATCACCTTCGTTTGGCGTAGAGATCCATTTCTCCCAATGACGAGCGTAGTATTGAGCAGGTTCGATGTACTTCGCTAATGTTAGTAGCGGCGTTTCGTCCGCACCATTGGCAAGACGTTTCAACATCATATTGGCATCGGCATGATGACGTAGACCAAGCGAAATCTCAGACCATGTATCCATCACCTTCATGCGCTTGTACATGCTGCGCTCATCGGTCAGGTCTTGGCTCGACCATAGGCGCTCAGCAATTGCGTAGCTTCTCGGCCATAAGCGTTGCTCGATGGTCATTGAATCGAGGTTCTCACCCCAAATGGTGATTTCTCCACCTAAAATTAACTGCTGTTCTTTCTCGGTCAGCTCAGCCGGATAGCCGCCATTCGGCTCTGGAATAACACTCCCCTGCATGTCACTGCTCGCGACCAATTCTCCAGTAGCAGGCCAACGCACATTACCAATCAACTGGTAACTGGTGTCTTTCAACTTGCCATCCGCAAAGTCATAGTTGAATTCGGTGTAAGACATAAAGTTATCGAAGTGCCCTTTAAACTTCACACCCGGCACATACTCAATGATGAACACCTCTTCGCGGGACTTGCCGTTGTAATCGGTAAACGCACGGTAGCTGCCATCTGTCGCTTCAATAATGGTCAGATTACCTGTACGTGGACCACCTTTATTCCGTAGTTTCACCCAATCATAAGTCGCGAATTTCTCACCTTGATGAAGTTGATCATCAACCGTGATTCCTTTCGGCATTGGGTCATTTCGATAGTGGTAACTGGTTGGTTGTGGCTGGTCTAGGTAATAGCCTGTTGAGAGAATACCTTGGTAGCCCTCTTTTGCTGCTCTACCGATACTGTCGTGCCCTTGCCAGCTTTGAATCACAATCGAGGTTGGAAGGTCTTTGTGCCAGATTTCATCCCAGCCAGTCATCTTCTTACCGCGTTGTTCCAGCATCTGTTCGACCTTGGTGTTCAGATACGATTGCAGACCACGCTCTCCATCCAGATTGTTGTCTTTGATGAATTGCTGAATCTTCGGGTTATCTTTCCACTGTTGGTAATTTGGTTCATCGCCGCCGATATGGAAGTACTCATCTGGGAAGAGCTCAACCACTTCGTCAAACACGCTCGCCAGCATCTTGTAAAGTTCGGGATTGGTCGGGTCCATTAACGGCTCAAACACACCCCAGCCACGTTGATGCGGATAAGATTGCTCACCCATACCAGACATCAATTCAGGGTAAGCGTGCGCTACGGCCGAAGCATGTCCCGGCAAAGAAATTTCAGGGATAACTCGAATGCCAAGGTTACGCGCGTAATTCACCACATAGCGAATTTCATCTTTGGTGTAGTAATCTCCATCAGCGGTGTCTTGCCACAGCTTTTGATAATTATCCAGCTGGATACGAATCGCTTGGTCATCCCAAATATGCCAATGGAAAACGTTCATTTTTGCTGATGCCATCGCATCAAGTTGACGAAGGATCACATCAAGTTCAATGAAGTGACGAGAAGTGTCGTAAGAAACACCACGCCAAGGAAAACGCGGCTCATCTTGAATCGACACCGCAGGCACAAAGTAGCCAGTCGCGTCCGTAGTCACTAACTGCAAGAAGGTTTCTAAACCATGGAAAGCACCGTAAGGGCGTTCGGAGCGAATGATGATCTGACCATTACGCGATTCAAGTTGGTACGATTCATCGCTGTTAATGTCTTGCACCTCTGACTTGGGCGCATTACGAATATCAATCACCAGAGTCGCGTCTTTTTCCGACTCGGCATGCCAGTTCAACATCGGTAAGCCGGTTTGGCGATACAGACGGTCCATGGTGCGCTTTGCGTTGAACTGCACGCGCGGTGAATCGTAGCCTTTGATGTAAATGCTGAAGGATTTATCCAGTGTGATTTTACCCTGCCCCAACTCTACATTTTGTGGGTAAGGCATTAGGTTAAGATCGGTGTTGGGAGTCATCGCCATCGCTGCCGTTGGAATTGAAATTAAGCCTGAAATGAGTAGTGCTAATGTACCTTTGTTCATCCGCGCCATCCTATTGTTGTTATTATTATTCAACCCAAGTCACGCTATTTAATGGGGTCTCGCAACTTGGGTAAAAGAGCTCTGTTTAAGTTACGCAACCAGCTCTACTGCTTCACGAACCAGCTTGCCAATTTCGTCCCATTGTTCGTTTTCAATTAAGCTCGGCGCAACCATCCAAGTACCACCGCAGCAAACCACACGGTCGATGGCTAGGTAATCATTGACGTTGCTTTTACCGATACCGCCTGTCGGCATCAGACTCACATCAACATAAGGTGCAAGTAGTGACTTCACCATCGCGATACCACCGCTCGCTTCTGCCGGGAAGAATTTGAGGAAGTTCAAACCCAGCTCAAGTGCTTGTTCAACCTGACTTGGGTTATTCACACCCGGTACGATTGGCATGTTGATTTCTTGACAGCGACGCACGGTATTGGGGTTCAAACCCGGCGCGACAATAAACTCTGCACCCGCGTCTTTCGCTTGGGTAATCTGCTCTGGCGTCAGTACCGTGCCAGCACCGATGCACATTTGCGGGTAGGCATCGCGCATGGCTTTAATCGCATCGGCAGCGGCTTCTGTTCGAAAGGTCACTTCCGCAACTGGCAGACCGTTTTCTACTAGCACTTTTGCCAATGGAATCGCGTGCTCAACCTTATTGATTTGAATAACAGGAATAACTTTGAATTGCTGAAGTTGCTCAATCATTGCTTGGGACATAATACGTTCTCGGAAATTATCGAATTAGATGAGTCATGGCGTCGTTTGGAATGACTGCGCCAGGATATTGAATAACGGTTGCCGCTAGTGCGTGACCGAGTTGGGCAGACTGCTCGCAGCTTTGTCCGGTCAATCGTCCTGCAAGGTAACCTGCAGCGAATGAATCGCCAGCAGCACAGGTGTCGATCACTTTGACGACATTCTCGGCGCCTACGTAAGCGCTTTGCTTGTCATCACCATGCGACCAAACCAGTTTGCAAGGCTCGCAACCACGTTTAATCACGATTTCTTGGCAACCAAAGCGGAGGCAGCGCTGCTCAGCACTTTCCTCTTCACCCCATACCAAGACATCATCGTCTTCTGTGATAAGCGCTATGTCGACTAAAGGCAGAATTTGGCTATACCAATGTTTTGCCTCTTCTGTAGACCAAAGTTGAGGACGGAAGTTGTTATCGAAGATAACCTTGCCTCCAGCTTGTGAGAACTGACTTAACGCCTTTTTAAGCCTTACTTTGCTATCGTCATTTAGAATCGCAATGCTGATGCCACTCAGGTAGAGATAATCCAGATCTCGGTTCGCAATCGTAGCTTCTAATTTGTTGAGCGAAGAGGTAGAGAAATAGCTTTTGACGGCTGCGCTATCACGCCAATAAAGAAAACTGCGTTCGCCTTCTTGGTCGGTCTGCACCATGTACAAACCCGGTAGTTGAGCTGGGAAGATCTCGACAAGATCAGTCGCGATGCCTTCTTGTTGCCAGTTTTCCAGAAGCTCTTGAGAAAGTACGTCTTCTCCAAGACCAGTCGCGTAAAACACTTGGACAGGTTGCTGAGCCGTCAAGCGAGAGAGGTAAAGTGCGGTATTGAGCGTGTCGCCACCAAAGCCTTTGCGAATTGGGTCGCCGCTCAGTTCAATCATGCATTCGCCAAAGAAAGCAATTTTAGTCTGGGATGAATCGGTCATCGTTCACCTACTTTGGATAAATTTAGAATGGTGGCTCGGGGGAGCCACCAGTTTGTCAGGAGCTTATGAGCGAGTTTCTGTTCGAGCCGAAACTCTTTGCTGTTAAGCGTTTTGATTTGCTGTTGTGCGGTTTTTTAATGAAGCATCTTCTTCTAGAACACCATCGTCAGACAGTTCCATTTCCATCAGCGCACGCTCATCATCTAGGATTGCTCGTGCCATTTCTGGTGAAACTTGGTTAGCTGGAGTCACTAGGCTCACTGCCACACCAGCAGTTAGGGCAAATAAGCAAGATGGAATCACTGGGTTGCCCCAGAAAGCGGTTAGGTCAGGACTCAGCATTACTGCAAATGAAGCAATAGACGCACCTGCCAATGTTGCCAATGCACCTTGCCAGTTGTAACGCTTCCAGAAGCGACCCAACATACCGCACACGAACATGCCAGACATAACCGTCGAGATCATCTTAGTGATGTAGCCGATGATGTCGTTCGAAGTTAGCGCGAACAGCAATGCACAACCGATCACGACAACCAAAGCCAAGCGAGAGTAATTCAACATGGATTCTTTGTTTGGCACACGACCGGTGAACATGACGTAAACATCACGCAGTAGGATAGACACGCCCGCAATCGCATCGGAACTTGCACTCGACATGGTTGCCGATAGACCTGCAATAAGAACGATAAGACCAACGCCTACTGGCAATACCGTTGCCGCGATGTATGGGAAAGCAAAGTTCGCGTTGTTCAGTTCAGGGTCAATCGCATGCGCCGCCATACCAATGACTGCAGGGATGATGGAGAAGAATAAGTACAGCACACCAGACGCTACGAATGAGCGACGGATGGTTGATACGTCTTTACCTGAGTAGATACGTTGGCGGAATGAAGGCGTTGCAAGTACACCCACACCAATCACAACAGCAAGAGAAACCGCTGGGATTAAACCAAGCTTATCAATCGCAAGGAAACTCACCGCTTCTGGGTCCATGGCAGAGTACAGGTTATCCAAGCCGCCAATGTGCTGCACTGACAGTACCGCCATTAGGATGAAGCCAACGAATAAGATGATAGCTTGAATGGTGTCCGTCCAAACCACCGCAGTGTAGCCGCCAATAACCACGTAAATGGTAAACGCTGCTGCGATGATCATCTTCGCAGTGCTCAGCTCAATATCGGCAATCCACGCTAGGTACATACCACCACCAAGGATGTGTGCGCCCAACCAGCCAATAGAAGCGATAAAGATAAGCAGACCAACCACGTTCTTCACGATGCGGTTTGCACCTACGTAGTATGCGAGCTCTTCACTCATGGTCATAAAGTTGAGTTTACGGACTGGCGCAAACCACAGTGCCAATAACAAGATACCAATTGCGCCGCCAATGCCATAAAGCGCACCAGCCCAACCGTTTGAGTAACCAAAGCCCACCGCGCCCATACTAGAGCCCGTGCCAACCATGGTTGCTACCGTGGTACCTAATACGAGGAACAGAGGTAAGCTTCGACCACCGAGTAGAAAGTCTTCACCTGATTTTTGATTGCGAGAGACAAACCATCCCAACCAAATTAAAAATAAGACATACACACCGAAGCCGGTAAGAAAAAGTGTACTGTTCATTGAACACCTCTCATATCAAAATCCATCTTTCAGATTGATATAATTCCAGCAGCAAGTATTAGATTTTATTCCAGAAATTATCTAATTTTATTTTTATAGCTTTTGCTAAATATATTAGGCACTACTGCTTTATGAAATTATATTTATGTAGGGAGTGAGAGTGCCAAAAAGATAATAACAGGAAAGTAATTATATTTGGCACTCATTAAGTAAAATGTGAACTTTATCGGCGATCTTCGCGGTAGCAAGTCACATCGACTTCAACCTTTACGTCCACCACGAGATCACACACCATGCAAATACGTGCAGGTGGGTGATCGCCAAAGAACTCTCTGAACACTTTATTGAACGATTGGAAGTAACGCGAATCCGTTAGCACCACTTTAACGTGTACCACGTCAGCTAGCGTGTAGCCTGCTTCTTCCATGATATCGACACAGTTTTGAATCGCTAGGCGAGACTGGTCAACGATACCGCCTTCTACCACTTCACCATCAGTCATTGGTGTTTGACCCGATACGTATAAGAAGCCGCCCGCTTCTGTTGCACGTGCAAATGGTAAATGTTGACCGCCAGTACCTACGCCGCCTTCTACACCATAACGTTTAATTGACATAATATTCTCCAGTGATAATGCTTAATCTATAAAATTAATTTATTTAATAAGTTATTGATGGGTATTATTTCTATAAATAAATACGCCATTTCTATTTTCGGTGACTTTATCTTTTAAATAAGATAGTTCGCCATTTACAAATACAGATTCAATACCTTGCGCAACAGAAATTGGATTTTCGAACGTTGCAGTATCTTTAATTGTATTTGGGTTAAATAAAACCAAGTCTGCGTAAGCGCCTGTTTTTATTTCCCCACGATCTTTTAATTGGTAGCGTGTTGCCGACATCCCCGTCATCTTGTGAATCGCTTCTGCTAATGGGAAAAGCTGTTCTTCACGACAGTAATGTCCCAAGACTTTCGGGAATGTACCCCACAAACGTGGATGTGGATGCGGGTCATTTGGTAATCCGTCCGAGCCCACCATAGTCAACTTATACTTAAGTACCCGTTTGACGTCGTTTTCATCCATGCAGTGATAAACCGCGCCCGCAGGTTGCAACGCTTTTGCTGCTTCCATAAGAGGCAGTTGCATCTCGTCAGCAATGTCTTTTAGCATCTTGCCAGCGTGTTCAGGCTTGCTTTCAGACCAAGTGATGAAGATGTCGATTTCATCAGTCACCTGTTTTAAATCCAGCGTTGAAGAACTGGCAGAATATGGGTAGCAATCGCAAGACACGTCTTGATGCTCAGAAACCTTGTCCATCAAATCCAGCACTTCTACGGTGCGTCCCCAGTTGCCTGCACCTGCGCATTTCAGATGAGAAATCACCACTGGCACTTTGGCGTACTGCCCAGTTTCAAAGGCTTCTTCCATTGCGCTGATGATTTCTTCAAACTCAGTGCGCATGTGCGTGGTGTAGATACCACCGTGATGACCGAGAATTTCCGCTAAGCGCATCACTTCATCCGCGTTCGCTTGCTTGGCACTCGCATAAGCAAGACCCGAACTCAAACCCAACGCGCCCTCTTCCATCGCTTGTGCCAGTGTTTGGCGCATTTGCTCGATTTCTTCATCGGTAGCCGTGCGCAGTAAGTCGTCCATCACGTTGTTACGTAAAGTTGTGTGACCGACTAACGCAGCAACGTTGACTGCAGGGTTCGCCGCTTGTACCGCCTTCGCATACTCCGCAAAGGTTGGGTATTTGAAGTCTTCCTGCTTGCCCAATAGATTCATTGGGTCTGGCGGAGTATCACTGAGTACCGCAGGGCTCGCGCTAATTCCGCAATTTCCTACGATTACCGTCGTCACGCCTTGGCTGATCTTTGGCAAGCAGTCAGGGTAACGAATCACATTGGTGTCATCGTGCGTGTGCACATCAATAAATCCCGGAGCCAACGCAAGACCCTGACCGTTGATAACCTTCTTTGCAGAAAGCTCGTCTAGCTGCCCTACTTGCTCAATACGATCTTGACGAATCGCAACATCAGCAATGAATGGTGCTGCACCCGTACCGTCAAATACCTCTACGCTTTTGATAATGGTATCGAACAACATACTTCACTCTCTTCGTCCGTCGTTAACATGATTCCATCTTAATAATTCTTGAAATTTAAACAGTGAAGAAACACACAAAAAACTCAGATTTGTTTGATACTTTCTAACATATTATTTATGGTGGTTAGCAACAAACACTTAATATCAATCACTTAGACCATGTTAGAAGTAGGTACGCCATGAAAGACAATCGCCAAAAGTGTGATAAAAACTATCATAATGAGTGTGTTACCACGCCAGGTTACGGAGAAAAGGCTCAACCTGTTGCGTGCAATTCCGATGGGTTACACAGTTTGATCCATGAAGAGATCACCTTGCCCGCTGCGGTGATCAAATCTTCTTCATTGAAGAACAACCTCGATTGGATGCAGCGTTTTGCCAATCAGCACAAAGTGAAGTTGTCACCGCACGGTAAAACCACCATGGCTCCCGCTTTCTTTCAGCAGCAATTAGAAAACGGCGCTTGGGGCATTACCGTCGCTACGCCGGCTCAGGCAGAGATTGCGGCGCTAGGCGGAGCGAAAAACATCATCATGGCGAACCAACTAGTTGGGCGCGCAAACATGACCATCATCGCTAACTTGATTGAAACCCACGGGGTCAACTTCTATTGCTGTGTGGACTCAAGCCGAAACGTCAAAGCCCTAGAGCGTGCCTTCGCTGAACATCAATTGCCGCTTAATGTACTGATTGAGTTTGGTGTCGAAGGCGGTCGCTGTGGATGCCGAAATCAACAAGATGTGGTTGAGCTCGCCACACTCATCCACCAGCAACCTCACCTCACGCTAAAAGGTATCGAGGTTTACGAAGGTGTCATTCATGGTGACAATGCTGAGCAGGACATCCGTGACTTCCTCAACACCACATTAGAAATCGCAGCCCAACTACAAAACGACAAATTGATTGAGTCCAAGCCTCTGGTCACAGGCGCAGGCTCTGCTTGGTATGACGTGGTTTCTGAATGCTTCGCCAACCTAGAAGATTTTGACGCCATCATTCGCCCCGGTTGCTACGCGATTCATGACACAGGCATTTACCTAGACGCACAAAACAAAGTCATGCAGCGCGCTGAAAACAACCAAGGTGCGGCGTGTGATTTAGGCGGTGATTTAGAATCAGCATTAGAGCTTTGGGCTTATGTCATTTCTCGCCCTGAACCAACCAAGCTAGTTGCCGGCTTTGGTAAACGTGACGTGGCGTTTGATGCCGGATTGCCAATCCCTGAGCGTGCTTATCGCGATGGTGAGTCAGTCTCTATTGAAAGTGCAGTAACGACCGCAGTGATGGATCAGCATGCGTTCATCGAAGTAGACGCAAACAGCGACCTTCAAGTGGGTGATATGATTGCCTTCTCAACCTCTCATCCATGTTTAACGTTTGATAAGTGGCGTGCCGTTGCGGTTTGTGATGATGAGTATCAAGTCACTCATTGGGTGAAAACCCGTTTCTGATGATGAGCTTAGTGAGGCTTTTCGTTATACTTCATGCCAAACCAGTGGAGGCGGCACAATCGCCTCCATGCAAAATATAGGAACACAGCTTGAGTTTAGAAGTCGATATTATCTCTCAAATCACTGAACGTTTCAGTGCGCTGCGCGATGCCGAAAAGAAGGTCGCGAAGTTGATCATGGACGACATTCAAACTGCCGCCAATGCCAGCATTACTGAACTGGCACAAAGCGCAGAAGTGAGTGAAGCCACCATCACCCGTTTTGCTAAAGCTGTTGGCTGCAAAAACGTGCGTGATATGAAGATCAAACTGGCACAAACCTTAACGGTTGGACAACGATTCATCCTTGAACCACCAGATCAAAGTGGCTACCAAGGCATCTATGAGTCGATCAAGCAATCCCTTGATGTAAACCGTAGTTTGATTGTTGAAGAAGATATCGACACTGCCGTGAACTGGCTACACAACGCAAGACAAGTGATCTGTATTGGCATGGGTGGCGGCTCGACCATTGCAGCACAGGAGATGCAGCACCGTTTGTTCCGTCTGGGCTACCCTGTTGTGGCGTACAACGATGGCTTGTTATCGCGCATGATTGCGGCGACTGCAGACGCAAATGATGTGTTAGTGATGATCTCAGCCACTGGCTATACCCCTGCCATCATAGAAACCGCACAATTAGCTAAGCAGTACGGCGTGAAAGTCATTGTAATTACTCCGAAAGACACACCTTTGACTGAGCAAGCCGATTTGGTTCTGCCTATTGAGCACCAAGAGACGGACTTCATCTACAAGCCATCGGCTTCTCGTTACGCGATGTTGGCTTTGGTTGATGTGCTTTCGATGGCATTAGCCGTTAATCATAAGCGACGCTCGCGCGATAAACTTCGCCGACTCAAAGTTGCCCTCGACTCTTATCGTGGCGGTTTGGAAAGACAGCCTCTTGGTGACTAAACCAACGTGATTTAGATGCCTTAAGTCTTGGCAATAAAACTCAAACAATGAAGCCCGATGTTCAGCATCGGGCTTTTATTTTACCGAGATATACCCTAGTGACTTCAAGATGCTAGATTCAGAGCGTCGTCACTGATTCAAGTTCAAGGAAAACAACGAAGCGGAATAGCAAGCTATTTCCAAGTTGTTTGACGATGAAATTGCTTCAGTGACACGCTCCCGAAGGGCGAGTTGCCTTGGTTCGCATGCTTCGTTAACAATTTTCGATTTAGAACCACTAGATCTTCAAATTGTTGCCTCGCCTTCAAACCAAGTCATTCTCGCTGAACCAAGCATCTCGAGGTTACTTGGGTATAAGACTTCAATCCGGTACGATGTCTTGTTTTAATATTTAGGAAAACTTGCTAACACATAAATAACGAAATTCATCAATAAGAAAATTCTGATTGAATGTAAGGTTATCAAGATCAATACCGATTCGTACTCGAAATAATTTATAAGTTAATTAATTATTTTCCCCATCAATATTGATTAACTATTAACTTATTTTCAAACGAAATATGAACATTAAGTTTCCATTTTATTTTCGTTTCCGATAAAACTATTTGAGACTTTCATCACACTAAATTTCAAATCTCAGGAATAGACTCCGAGCCTTTCAAGCCCCCCCAATTTGCAGTGAGTCTATGAAACTTTCTAACCTGAGTATTAAAAGTAAAATCAGTGCGTTGATACTTGTTATCTCCGCTGCTGTCATTGCGTTATCTTTCTTCTTTACCTCTCAAATAAAACTTATTGATGGCAAGATGACAGAATTTTCTGACACCACAGTGCCAAGTATTTTATTGGTAAAAAATATTGAAATCGAAATTGGCACCTTAAGAAAAGACGAATTCTCTTTACTGACCAATGTAAACCATGCTGAATTTAACACTTGGCTTAAAGGTTTGGATGAATCAGAAAATAAAATCGACAACTATATTGAACAATACGGTAAATCACTTTGGGATCAGCGCGACCGTGATGCTTATAATAAAGTATCGAGTGCATGGTCAAAATACCGTAGCTTCAACGACAAATATTCAGAGCTACTAACCACGAAACGCATTGATGAAGCCAACGCTATGCTGCTGGATGGTTTTTCAACGTTCCAAGCACTTTCTAACTCGATTAAAGATCTGGTTGAGTTAAACCAAACTTTCATCAAAGAAGACATCAACAGCACTCACGATGTGGTAGCAGACGCCATCACTTATAGCATTATCGCGATTGTTGCTTTATTGGCATTGAGCTTTGTACTCGGCCTATTCCTCACAAAACAAATCTGCTCTCCACTGCAATACGTGGTTGAAATGGCCTCTAAGATTGCTTCCGGCGATCTAACCTACAAACTTCCGCGCAATAAAATTGGTAACGACGAGCTCGGTTTATTAGCAGACGCCTGTGAAGATATGCAAGCCAAGCTATTGAGTCTGGTCGACAGCATCTCTTCTACTACCGCTCAGGTGAGCACCGCCACCGAGGAAGTGAGCGCAATTTCAGAACAAACCTCTTCGGGCATGGATGAACAGCAACAGCAACTTAACCTGATTGCGACTGCCATGAACGAAATGCAAGCAACGGTGCATGATGTAGCCAGCAACACAGAAGCCGCTTCAGAAACTGCAAACAGTGCCTCTCAAGAAGCCAAAGAAGGCTTAGAAGTGGTTCAAGAGTGTATTGAACAGATCAACGAAGCCTCGGTCGCGATTCAATCTGTTGGCACCATGGTAAGTGAGCTAGAGCAAGACGCATCGAACATCAGCGTGGTGGTTGACGTGATTCAAGACATCGCAGAGCAAACTAATCTGCTTGCTCTCAATGCCGCAATTGAGGCAGCCCGCGCGGGTGAACAAGGCCGCGGATTTGCCGTAGTAGCTGATGAAGTTCGTACGCTAGCGAGCCGCACACAAGCATCCACAGAAGAAATCATTTCTATCATCAGTAAGCTTCAGAACTGCTCGAAAACCGCTGTATCGGCAACAAACAACAGCAGCGATTTGATTCAAGTGTGTGTTGAACAAGCTCAGCGAGCGGGCACGACGATTGGTCACATCGAACAAAGCGCTGACAACATTGCTGAGAAGAGTATCCAAATCGCAAGTGCCTGCAGTGAGCAAAGCTCTGTGACCGAAGAGCTGCACCGCAATGTCGAACACATCAACCAGTTCTCTAGCGAAGTCGCAACAGGCTCTCGTCAAACCGCGATTGCGTGTCGAGATTTGAGTGAACTGGCGGTTGGTCTACAAGAAATCGTCAGTCAGTTTAAAACGGCTTAAACAGCCATTAAAGGTTGCGTTAACTTTGTCCTAGCGCGCTCTGTAAAGCCCGATGCTCAGCAATCGGGCTTTACTTTATCTAGCCGTTTCTTTACGTGTGCACAGTAAACCTGATCCTTGTCTCGATTCTTCAATTTATCTTTTCTAATCCCACCAACATCACGGTAACCCACTATATTTGAATGAGAATATTCTTAGAGACGCATTCAAGAGTGAGGCCAGTTTCAATAATTAATCAATTGATGAATATTGAAGGAATTAACTTCCTAGCCGGACAAAACTGACTCACGTTACACTGAATGCAGTCCCACACTCTTCTATAGCTTGATACGAGTTCGAGCTCACCTTCTTAGAGGAAGCGTCGCATGATGAAGCGAATCATTCTTGGCACCCTAGCCCTGACTCTTTTAACTGCCTGTTCCAAAAATGACGGACAGCAAGCCCTTGGCACACTAGAGCGTGACCGCGTAACTTTTACTGCCACCTCTAGCGAGATAATTCGTGCCCTACCCATCAAGGAAGGCAGCCAAGTCACCGAAGGTGAAGTGCTGGTTCAGCTCGATACAAAGAACCAAGAAGCCGTTTTAGCTCACGCCGTAGCCGAACAAGCCAAAGCTGACGCCTATCTTTTGAAATTGACCAATGGTGAGCGACCAGAAGACATTGCCGCAGCGCAAGCACGTGTTGCCAGAGCGGAAGCTCAATTGGTTGAAGCGCAAAAGAACTATCAACGTAAAGCGGAGTTAGTTCGTAAAAAGCTCATCAGCCAATCAGAAAAAGATACCGCTTTAGCAGCCAGAGATTCTGCCCGTGCAGAGCTAGACTCCTCACAAGAAGAGTTCAGCAAACTAACGGCTGGCTCTCGCCCTGAAGATATTGAACAAGCGAAAGCCGCACTCATGGCAGCAAAAGCCGATGTGGCACTGCAAGAACAGAAACTGGCAGAACTCACCATCACGGCCACGCGAGATGGCTTGTTAGATAACCTACCGTTTAACCTTGGCGAACGCGTTCCTGTGAATGGTGTTGTTGCTGTAGTACAAGCTAGCCGCGTCCCATACGCTCGCGTTTATGTTCCTGCTAACTATCGAGTCGACTTTGTTCCGGGTAAAACGGTTAACGTGCATGTAGATGGCGTTGAGCAACCATATAGCGGCACCGTTCGTTGGGTTGCAACTGAGCCGTCATTCACACCTTATTTTGCGCTTACCGAGGAAGAACGTTCACGTTTGATGTACCTAGCAGAAGTCGACCTTCAAGACTCAGCACAATCCTTGCCTTCAGGCATACCTGCGCAAGTGGATTTGGTGGAGTAAGCCAATGACCGAATACGCGATTCAAGCTGAAAATGTGGTGAAAAAGTTTGGTGACTTCACCGCCATCAACAACATCACGCTTAATGTGCCCAAAGGCAGTATTTATGGTTTTCTTGGCCCCAACGGCTGCGGTAAATCGACAACCATTAGAGTGTTGACTGGCTTGCTTAGCCCAAGTGAGGGCAATGTCGATGTACTCGGGCTAGAGATCCCAAAACAATCTGAGCTTCTGCGCCTCAAGATTGGCTACATGACACAAAAGTTCTCCCTCTATGATGACCTGACAGTTCAAGAGAATCTTGAGTTTATTGGACAAATCTTTGGTATGGAAACCAAGGCACTGAAAGCTCGCATCGAAGAACAACTGTCAACCTACGGTCTCGACCAACTACGTAAGCAGCGCGTCGGCGGAATGAGTGGCGGCCAGAAGCAGCGCTTGTCTCTCGCCGCAGCCACTATGCATAAACCAGAACTGTTGTTTCTTGATGAACCCACATCTGCGGTTGACCCAGAAAACCGACGCGATTTCTGGGAGCAATTGTTTGATCTCTCTGACCAAGGTACGACGATTTTGGTCACTACGCACTACATGGACGAAGCAGAACGCTGTCATCGTCTAGCGATTATGGAATCAGGCGAAATCCGCGCCGATGGTGAGCCAGAAGAACTCATGGCGCAAATGGGCGTTAACATCGTCGAAGTCAAAGCGGATAATTTACGCGAGCTAAAAGAGAAAGTCATTCAGCGCGAAGAGGTACGCTCAGCCGCACAGCTCGGCATTCGTTTACGCATTTTGATCCACCAGCACATCGAACAACCGATCGAATGGTTAACCCAAACCTTTCCTGAGCTTGAGGGCTGCGAGATGAACATTGCTCGCCCGAGCTTGGAAGATGTGTTTGTCAGTGTTACGGGAGAAGGTCGCCAATGATGAAATCTATTGCCCGTATGAAAGCGGTGATGATCAAAGAGATCCGTCAGCTTTCACGTGACCGAATCACCTTTGGCATGGTCGTAATGATCCCTCTGATTCAGCTTCTGCTGTTCGGCTTTGCCATTAATACCGATATTCGCAACATTCCCGTTGGCGTCGTCGATCAAAGTGGCAGTACTGCCGGACGCGTGATTACCGAGTCCGTCAAAGTCACGCAAGTGGTCGATGTGGTCGAAACCTTCGCTACCGCTTCTGAAGCTGAGCAAGCCATTCAAGACGGTTTGGTGCGAGCGGCTTTAATTCTGCCTAGCGACTTAACCCAACGTATGGTGCAAGGTAGAGAGCTTGGACAGTGGATTGTGGATGGTTCAGACACCATGATCAGTTCTGCGATTCTCTCACTACAAACCATGCCGTTAACGGATTTTGATTTTGAGATACGCCCTGCCCCAACCAAAACCTTTGAAGTTGCGCTGTATTACAATCCGAGTCGACGCTCGGCGGTAAACATTGTCCCTGGTTTATTGGGCGTAATTCTGACCATGACGATGATCTTGTTCACCAGTGCAGCCATTGTTCGAGAACGGGAACGAGGCAATTTGGAGTTATTGATTACTACGCCAATCCACTCCATCGAACTCATGGTGGCGAAGATCATTCCCTACATCTTTGTTGGTCTGATACAGGTGTTTATCATTTTAGGCTTGGGGCACTGGATATTTGGTGTGCCGATAAACGGCGCCATTAGTCAGATACTGTTTGGCACGCTGTTGTTTATCGCCGCGAGTTTAACTTTAGGTTTGGTGATATCCACCATTGCGACGACACAGCTACAGGCAATGCAGATGACGGTGTTTATTCTTTTGCCGTCAATTCTTCTATCCGGATTTATGTTCCCGTATGAAGGAATGCCCGTCGCGGCACAATGGATATCAGAAGCCCTGCCTGCCACCCACTTTATGCGCATTATTCGTGGTGTGGTGTTGCGTGGTGCAGATCTAATGGAGCTATGGCGAGATACTGTCTGGCTACTGGGCTTTACAGTGATAGGTTTAGTTGTTGCGTCATTACGCTTCAAAAAATCACTCGATTAACCCACCAGATTCCACAACTAAAAACGCCTCCAAATTCGGAGGCGTTATTGATCAAAGCGAGTAGAACATCAATAGTACTCACCGAGTGAACAATCGTGCAAATCGGAGATAATGTAGTTTCTCAACGAGTTGATTTTAAAATTAAAAACCACTTGTTTGCATACGTTCCTACTGCGGTCACTGTAAGTAATATAGCCTTCACCATAAGCACGTTTGCCACTGGTTGAAGTGATGTCGGCATCCAGCTCTAAGTGTGCTTTGTGTGCATCGACACGTTCCATCATCTGTGGAACATCAAGCCACTCTTCTCGATTGGCCATTTGGATCAGCATTGATTCCGCCTGTGTTTCCAGCTTTTGCGGATAAACGTAGAAACGGTTATAGGCAAAATAGGCGCTCATCAAAATAATAATTAACACTGCTGAGGTAGTTCTTGTCATGCAAGTTGCCTCTTATCGTTATGAATTTCTGCTTTTCTCTATAATTTCAGTATAGGAAGCGGATGAAGTTTAGGTTAAAGAATTCACCCAAATAACAGGCGACGGTCAGAGTCGGTCAATTCCATGACAAGCCGTCGCCTGATTTAACCTAATTCTAAATAACTAGACACCTTGCAGCTCTTTAGTGCTAAAAGTTACTTTTACTTATCAATAGGGAATAGCTTGTTCTCAAAGACAGTGGCATAAATTGGTACGTCTTTTAGCTTGTTGATGTCGATTTTATAAGGGTCCTCTTCGAGTACCGTAAAGTTGGCAACCTTACCTACCTCGATACTGCCGAGGGTGTCTTCCATTCCCCAAGAGTACGCGGCTTCTATAGTGATGCCTTTTAATGCGGCTTCACGAGATAGGGCCAAGTCTTTGCGTAATACATTGCCATTGTTGGTTTGACGGGTAGCGGCGCTCCAAGCAAGTAATAGAGGATCAGCCGGAGCCATTGGCATATCTGAATGCAATGAGACTGGGATCTGCTCTTTCTCTATGGTCGCCAGACGCACCATGGCATGAGCACGCTCTTCACCTAAGCCGACTTCACCAAAACGGTCACCAAAGCCAGTGACGTAATATGGATTCACACTGATGATAGCTCCAAGTTCTTTCAGTTCCTTGACTTGCTCGTCGGTCGAATTGGCAAAATGAACAATCGTAAAACGGTGATTCTCACGTGGGTATTCAGCTTGACGACGTTTCAAAATTTCAATCAGCTTTTCAACGCCTTCATCACCGTTTACATGAACGAGGATTTGGTAATCTTTCTCCCAGAACAACTTGGTAATGTCTTCGACTTCTTGAGGACTTTGAATCCACTCGCCATGGTGGCCATCCAGATAACCGTCTTTCATCATCATTAACTGAGAGATGATCGCACCATCAAACAGTAGCTTAACTTGAGTTTTAAAGAAGCGAACTTTTCCTTCATCAGGGAAGGTTTTGGTGATTTCTTCAACCGCTTGAACCACACCCTCTTTGCCCTTCAAGAAGTACGGTGACTTACTCTCTGGTGTAAAGAAGGAGTACATTGGCGTTTCATCAGCCCCCAAGATCTCTTTATACAGACCCACCATATCCTCTGGTATGAACGCGCCAGGTTCGTTGTAAGCTGTTACCCCTTTCTCGTGCAGCATTTCTACCATTTGCTCTAGTCCGGCACGGAATCTTGCTTCACTACCAAGGTCTTTGTAGATACGCGGTAACAAGTAAATCAGTGCACCACCTTCCCAGAAATGCCCATTTCCCAGGTCTGACTGAGCTGCTACCTCTTTACCTTGCTTATCAATATCTGTTTGGTTAAGACCAAACTTTTCAATAAAGGCAGAGTTGACGTAGAACTCATGTGCCGAACGATGCCATACACCGATTGGACGTGTTTTCGAGATCTTATCAAGATCAGCGCGCGTCAATTCACCATGGAAGAAGTTGTTGTAGCCCCACGTCCACAATACTTCATTTGGATCCTTCATCTCTTTTTCAACGGCAGTCAGCGCGGCCAGATACTCTTCATGTCCATTCACCGCAGGCCAAGTACGGCTTGGTAACTGCCACTCTTCAGGAGCAATGACTGGCATGCTTAGCGTAAGTGCACCAAGGAACGGATGCAGGTGCTGCTCAATAAAGCCAGGCATGATCACCTTGTCCTCTAAGTCGACTTTATCCGCATTTGGGAACTGCTTCAGCGCCTGCGCTTCTTGTCCAACAAAGACAATCTTGCCGTCATCGTCCGCTACAACTGCCTCTACACGAGGTTGGTCTTCATCCATTGTGATGATGGTATCAGCCAGATAGATCGTTTCACCGCTTTCCACAGGCGCAGTTGCTTGAGCTTGCTCTTCTACCTGAGCCTCAGGTTTTGGCTTTTGTTGTGGTTGTTTCGCTTCTTCTGCTGGGCTGCATCCTGCCACGGTACCAATTAACCCTAGGATGACACCTGCCACTAACGTTCGTTTGAATGGTTTCATTTCTAACCCTTATATCACCAGTTTATTTACTGCTTTAGTTATGGAATCCCGTTCCAAAAAAGAAAGAGGAGCATGGTGTATAAAGTAAAGACCGCTTTTGTCAGGGGTGAACCGATTTCGCTCACAATCTTGAGAATGAAACAGGAATTAATTCATAACGTTACCTATCACCGTCGTTACCAAGCGATGATCAGAACCATTTGGATGGCTTGTCGACTTGCGAGAACAAATGGTCCTCTCTACGCTTTCCGATTTAAGCCAGAGGTGATCAATCCCTATCATGGCGAAAGCAGGTACAGGCAAACCTTTCACTGATGTTGGCCAACTGGCTACGGGTTGAGTTTGGAAACGAGAAAACAGCCCATTAAACCTCGGGCTTGCAGCAGAAAGATTGAAATCCCCTATCACGATCATTTCCGGTGTTGGGTACAAATCAGTAAGGGTTTCTATGGTTCGAATCAGGGCATTGCGGCGTTGCCATAACGGCTCTGTTCTTGGCGAGGGAGGATGCGCCGTCATTAAAGTAATAGGGTTGTCCACTTGCCATGTTGCTCGAATCACCTCTTGACCATCTGGGGTGTGATAAATCGAAACAGGCTCCAAAGGATTGCGGCTCAAAATCATCTGATTTGACGGGTAACCAACGCCGCGCTGGCCGCCGTAATAGAAAGGATAAATGTCGTCGAGAAGATGAAGCTTCTCCCCCACTTGAGGCGAGAGCTCTTGCATCACAACCAAATCCGCAGGGTGTTTAAGCAAGTAATTAATGAGCTGATTGATGTCCGGATTTTCGTAGAACAGGTTGAATTGGACTATCGTCAGCGGATTTTCGCAGGTTTGGTTGTTTGTGATTTGAGTGGGTAAGAGAAACGCAATAGAAGCGAAGCCGATTAAAGCAGAGAAAATGGCTTTCGCCCAGTGACGACAAACCAAAAGTACCAGAGCAAAACCTAGGTAGACGAATAAAAGGAAAGCGGGAATCGAGGTTAGATTCTCCGACCACCAAATATCATGATATTGCCTTGCCACCAGCCAAATTGAAGCGGGTAAAAACAACACAATCCATTGAATGACTCTCAGCACACGCACGGCTCATTTAGCGATTACATATCATAAGCTTATATGTAATCGCCCAACTCGCCAGTGCGCTGCTGAACTGTATCTAAACAGATTGGCTTAAATGGAATGAACCGCTTCCGTTGCAGGCTCCGTAAGTAGCGTCTTTTCGCTCACTTCCACTTTAACCGCAGCGACCTTGAACTCAGGGATCTTCGCATGCGGGTCCGTCGCCGTTGTCGTTAAACGGTTCACCGGGGATTCAACAAAGTGGAATGGAATGAACACCACACCTTTTTGAATACGCTTAGTCACAAAGGCATCAATCTCAATGCTGCCGCGACGTGTAGACACGGTCAAACGCTGACCATTACTGATGCCAAGCGCTTCTGCGTCTTCCACGCTCACCATCGCTCGTGGGCCAGCAAGGTTATCCAACCCTTTGGTCTTACGCGTCATGGTGCCAGTGTGGAACTGCTCAAGTACGCGACCCGTCGTTAACACAAGTGGGTACTCTTCATCTGGCAGCTCAGCCGCATAACGGAACGGTACGCCCACCATTTGCCCTTTACCACGAGTAAACTGGGTTTGGTGCATGATACGAGTACCCGCAGGGTTGTTCTTGTTGCTTGGCCATTGCACACCGTTTGGCGTAATCGCATCCCAACGAAGACCCGCGTATTGAGGTGTCACGCGTGCGATTTCATTGGTGATATCAGACACGCAGTGGTAATCCCAATCACTGCCCATGGCATTGGCAATTTCTTGAATAATCCACCAATCTTCTTTCGCTTCACCCGGTGCCGTTACGACCGGATTCACACGCTGTACACGACGTTCTGTATTGGTGAAGTGACCCGCTTTCTCTGCAAACGAGCAAGAAGGCAGAACTACATCCGCGTATTGCGCAGTTTCCGTTAGGAAGATGTCTTGAACCACCAAGAAATCGAGCGCTTCTAAACCTTCAATCACATGCGCTTGGTTCGGGTCACTCAACACTGGGTTCTCACCCATGATGTACATACCACGAACGTCACGATGGCAAGCTGCGTCAATGATTTCTGTCAGGGTTAGACCTTGCTCAGAAGGCAGATTTGGCGCGTTCCATTCAATCGCAAACTTCTGACGCACAATTGGGTTGTATACCTTTTGGTAGCCCGGGAAGCTGTTTGGCAAAGCGCCCATATCACACGCGCCTTGCACGTTTGATTGACCACGCAGCGGGTTGATACCACCACCTTCAATACCGATGTTGCCACACAGCAATTGCAGATTAGCGATAGAACGCACGTTGTCATGACCTGTCGTGTGCTGAGTAATACCCATCGAGTAGTAAACAGCCGTACGATCTGCCGTACCGATCATGCGCGCCATTGCTTGAATGTCTTCGGCTTTTACGCCCGTAACCAACTCCACTTTATCGAGGTTATAAGCTGGTGACATCACTTCTTGCAGTAAGGTATCAAAGCCGTCGACACGTTCTTCGATGTACTCTTGATCGTACCAACCGTTCTTGATGATCTGCTGCATGACGCCGTTCAAGAGCATCACATCCGTACCCGGACGGTGCGCCATATACAGCTCTGCATGCTCTGCCATATCGACACGTTTCGGGTCAGCCACAATCAAACGAGCACCGTGGTGACGAATTGCTTGTTTGATATGTGAAGCGATAATCGGGTGCGCTGATGTGGTATCCGAACCAATAATAAAGATCACATCCGAGTGCTTAATGCTCGGAATGTCGTTGGTCATTGCACCACTACCGAGTGATGCCTCAAGACCGGTTACACTCGATGCGTGACACAAACGCGCACAGTGGTCGACGTTATTGGTGCCCAGCTCACGACGGACAAATTTTTGGAATGCGTAGTTGTCTTCGTTAGTGGTTTTCGCTGAAGAGAAACCCGCCAATGCGTTGCTGCCAAAATCTTGCTTGATGCCAGAGAACTTGTTCGCAATCAGTTGAATCGCCTCTTCCCAGCTTGCAGGCTGCAACCAACCATCTTTACGGATCAATGGCGTGGTAAGACGCTCTTCACTGCCAATGAAATCAAAACCAAAGCGCCCTTTCACACACAGCATTCCTTGGTTCACTGGCGAGTCACCGCCCTTCACGTAACGAATCGTATTGGTTGTTTCGTCCACGAACATAGTCAACTTACAACCCACACCACAGTATGTACAAATGGTGTCGACCGCTTTCAGATCTTCAGTACGGCCTTGAGAACGGTCACGACTATCGACCATTGCACCCGTTGGACACACTTGAACACACGCGCCACATTGCACGCAGTTCGAATCGCCCATTAGGGTTAAGCCATTCTTATTACTTCCAAAGTGTGGACGATCGTCAGGACGTAATACCGGGCGACCTTGTTTGTCGCACACAAAGTTCAGTACACCGTGCACGGCTTTGTCGCGACACGCTTGGATGCACTGACCACAACTAATACAGCGGTTGGCATCAAACTCAATAAACTCAGAGCTACGGTCAACTTCGTACTTATGACGCAAGTCTTTCGCACGAAGATCTAACCAATCTTGATGCGATTTAATCTGCAAGGAGAAGTCAAAGCTTTGCTCAGCCTCATATTCGGTGGAGTAATCACGCAGCGAACAATCGGTATTTGCCTGACAGCCACATTCTAGACAGCGCGCTGCTTCTTTCATTGCTTCTTCGTTATCAAAACCCAACTCCACTTCAGCGAAGCTTTGCTCGCGTTGTGCTGGAGTCAGCTCAGGCATGATAGATCGAGCGACTTTCTGGATGTTCTCGAAGTGAAGCGGATCGACTTGAGAGAGCTTCTTCTCTTTACGCGAGTTGAACGCTGCCTTTGGCATATCCGCCACATCACCATTCAAAAACAAGTCAATCGCTTTTGCCGCAACGCGACCATCACCCACGGCTTCAACTGCCGTTGCTGGACCACGGCGAAAATCACCAATACTGAAGATGTTACCCGTGCCTGTGTGCATGGTCTTTTCATCTGCATCGGAGGTGTTCCAACGCGTAAGCGGAATCGACAAATCTTCGCCCTCTAGGAAGCTCAGATCTGGCTTTTGCGATACTGCCGCAATCACGGTGTCGAACTCTTCGGTAAAGAACTCACCGGTTGGTTTAGGGCTTCGACGACCAGATGCATCCGGCTCACCCAACGCCATGCGCTCTAGACGAATCGCATTCACGCGTCCGGTTTCATCGGCAAGGTTTTCTGCAGGGTTGGTCAAGAAGTGGAATTTCACCCCTTCGTGTTCCGCTTCAACAATCTCGTAGTCTTCTGCCGGCATTTCGTCACGGGTACGACGGTAAATCAACGTGGTGTCTGCACCAGCACGACGCGCAGTACGAGCACAGTCAATTGCCGTGTTACCACCACCGATCACCGCGACTTTCTGACCCGTTACATAGTTTTGCTCAGTGACGTAATCTTTAAGGTAATCAACGCCTAAGTAGCAACCTTCAAGGTCACTGCCTGTGTAATGCATTTCAACCGCTTGAGACGCGCCGACAGCTAAACACACCGCATCGTATTCTTCGCTCAATTGAGAAAGCGTGAAATCCACACCCAGCTTTTGATTAGTGTGAACTTGCATGCCATTACGGCACATCAGTTCGATTTCTTTATCGAGAATGTCTTTTGGCAAACGGTATTCTGGGATGCCATAACGCAACCAACCGCCCGCTTTTGGCATGGATTCAAAGACCGTAACGTCATAGCCTTCGTTCGATAGGTAGTAGCCAGCCGTTAGACCACCAGGACCACTGCCGACGACGGCAATGTTCAAACCTTTGCTTGGTTTCTTTTCTGGTACATAGGCTTCATGCGCAGACAAATCCGCATCCGCGGCATGACGTTTTAGCTGACGAATTGCAATAGGCTCATCGACTAACGAGCGGCGACATTCGCTCTCACAGAATGCAGGGCACACACGACCAATCGATAGCGGCATTGGAAGCGTACGCTTAATCACTTCAATCGCTTTTTGATGATCGTTCTGTGCGATGTGATAAAGGTACGATTGGATATCAACGCCCGCTGGACACGCGGTTTTACATGGCGCTTCACAATCGGCGTAATGGTCCGTCATGATGCGGTTGAGTGCTTTTCTGCGGTGCTCGCTTAATTGTTCTGATTGCGTGACCACATTAAGGCCGCGGTAAACTTCGAGTTCACACGCACGCTTAGTACTGCCGCTTTCGACTTCAACCACACACAAGTCACACGGTACTTTTTCATTACTTTTGTTCATTCCGCACAGCGATGGGATCTCGACCCCACACACTTTTGCTGCTTCTAAAAGGGTTAGACCCTCTTCTACAATTCTATATTTTCCATCGATGACAATTTCTATCATGCAACCCCCGCAGCAAAGCAAATCCAAATCTGCACAAGTAAAACCATGCATTCTATAAGGATAATCATTTGTAAGACAAGTTAGTGTGATGTAAAACTTATAAACCACATTTTTCACGTGTCATAAAAAGCGAGAGCTTTTTTCGCTAACTTTCAACACTCGGTGTTTAACAAACGTTTTACTCCCTCGAAAGTGCGAAAACTGAAGGGGTGGACTATTTTGATAATAAGAGCAATAAATGATTGACCTTACCCTTAGGTTAACCTTTAGAATCGAAGGGTTTTCATCATTTTCATCAAACACATGGGAAAGGGTATGCACTTAAAATCGCTGCATACAATCTGGTTAACTCTCTTCACGACGCTAGTACTATTGGTATCTAGTGTGGCGAACAGTGAGCCGTTGATGAATATTCAAATGATGTCTACTGGCATGGCTCACCATCCTTCTATGATGAGTGACAGCGAACACTGCGGTATGCCTGGCATGATGGACGTCTCCATAACTGACGCTTCTATGTCCGAAGATGGCGATGCAAGAGAAACCAGCATGAACTGTGGTGGAGGCTCCGGCATGGTTCATACCTGCTGTACTGCCGCGTGTACGATAGTTTTCGTCCCCCTACCGAATCCTAACAATAGCCCAATGCCCGTCGTCTATCGCGCAACCATTACTCCTGAAGTTGCTTCCCCAGTCGTACACGTCAGCCGCGACCTGTACCGACCTCCTATAGCCTAAATCCGTCCTAGCATTCGACCCTGCGCGTGTATCGCAGGTTGTTTTAATGCGCCTGAACGAGGAGGTAACAAGGCTTTACTGTTCCCGCAATAAAATCCGCACCTCCATCGATCCGGCGAACACTGGATTTAGATTATGGATATCAAACCATACCGCTTAGCTGCACCTATTTTTATGGTGGCTCTGGTCGCTGCGCCAACCTTGGTTAACGCCGCAGGTAAAGAAACGCACGCAGCGCAAAATTCCGCATCAAGTGAGCGAGCTTCAACGACCAAGCTTGCCCAACTGATCAAAGTCGCTTTGAGTAATGATGGCAATCGTAAGCAATATTCAGCGCAATCTGCTGCCATGCGTGAAACGGGCGTCGCGAGTGCGACCTTAATGGACCCAAAACTGAAAGTCGGTTTTGGTGGCTTACCTGTCGACAGTTTCAAATTCGATGAAGACCCAATGACCAACATCTCCGTTGGTTTAATGCAACAATTTGAGCGTGGCTCGACGCTTGATTTACAGCAGAAGAAAGCCAATCAAAAAGCCGACGGCCTTGGGCTTCAAGTGCATGCTCGTGAGCTTGAGGTAGCCAACAGCATGACTCAACTTTGGTTAGAGCTTGGTTACCAGCAACGCGCTGAACAAATCATGCTTGAGAATCGCAAGTTGATGAAGGAGATGGAAAGCTTTATTCAAACCAACTATTCGATTGGTAAGAGCGAAGCGCAAGACCTACTCAACGCTCAATTACAAGTCAGCAAGTTGGATGAGAAACTGCAAGCCAACGCACAAATGCAACGTCGTCTTATCTCTCAACTCTCCGAATGGTTGGGATCAGATTGGTTGGCAAACGAACAGGCTCTGCACGCGAGCAATCAATTGAACTGGGAGACACTGAACAGCAAACTTGCTGCGAGTCAGGGTTCCACCAAGCATTATCAGCAACTCAGCCAACACCCGATGGTTAAGATGGCCGACGTCAGCATTTCTGCCAATAAAACGCAGGTGGAAATTGCTGAGCAAGCCTACAACCCACAATTTGGCGTCGAAGTAATGTACGCCTACCGCCAAGCCGACAACATGATGGGTGAGCCCGCCTCTGATTTGGTTAGCGCTTACCTCACCATGGACATTCCGCTGTTCACAGGTGACCGCCAAGATCGCAATCTTGCTGCCGCTCAATACCAAGTTGGCGCGGCACAATCACAAAAGGACACCTTACTAACGCAGATGAATGCCAAGGTGAACACTTTGCTGGTTGATCGCGGCAACTTAACCCAGCGTTTAGAACGTTATCAATCCACCTTATTGCCTCAAGCGAAAGCGCGCATTCAAGCCGTTGAGCGGGGTTATCAAAACAACACAGCGCAGTTTAACGATGTAATTTCTGCCACCACAGACGAGTTGGCTCTGCAATTAGAGCAACAACGTCTGCTGACCGATCTCAACATCGCAAACAGCAATTTAGCCACCCTACTCGGTGGTTTCGACTACCAAGTGGCTTCACCGGAAGCTCGCTCTATTTCGACATATTAATTTGTGATTCCCCAAGACAGTTGGGGCTACAGCTAGGCGGCAAACGAGAGAATCCCATGAGCACTTTCCCTAACAAACTAAGGGATCCTCTATGTGATTTGGGTGAACGAGAGCAGGCAACAACGCTGTAGCGTCAAATGTGAAGGGGAAAATAAGGTAAAACAATGAAAACATTTAAGATTGCAACCATCGCGCTGATTGTTGGTGGTGCTTTAGGGTTTGGTGCTAATCATTTTCTTACGGGCTCAACTCATGACATGAGTGCGATGGGTGGCGAGTCTGCTGTAAGCTCTAATGATCCGCTTTACTGGGTTGCCCCAATGGATCCGAACTACAAACGCGACAAGCCGGGTAAGTCCCCAATGGGCATGGATTTGATTCCGGTTTACGCAGAAGACCTATCCGGTGAACAAGACGCACCGGGTACAGTGACTATTGACCCTTCAGTAGAGAACAACCTCGGGGTTAAAACCGCAAACGCGACATTGCAGCAGTTGTCACCACGCATCGAAACGGTTGGTTATATTGCCTTTGATGAAAGTCTGTTATGGCAAACCAACGTTCGTGTGGCGGGTTGGGTAGAAAAACTCTACATCAATGCCGTGGGTGAGAAAGTGAAAAAAGGCGATGTGCTGTTCACGCTCTACTCTCCAGAACTGGTTAAAGCACAAGAAGAATTGCTGAATGCGTACCGCACTGGCCGCAAAGGTCTTGTAAAAGGCGCGACCGAACGCTTGGTAACGCTTGGGGTTGACCGTGCTCAAATCAAATCCATTACTCGTAGTGGTAAAGCATCACAAACCATTGAAATCAAAGCACCTGCTGATGGCGTTATCGCGAGCTTAAACGTGCGAGAAGGTGGCTATTTGTCCCCTGCTCAAGCGGTGATCAGTGCCGGTCCTTTGGACAATGTTTGGGTTGATGCGGAAGTCTTTGAGCGTCAAGCACACTGGATGAAAGCGGGTTCTCAAGCCACGATGACCCTTGACGCGATTCCGGGCAATGAATGGCAAGGTGTCGTGGATTACGTGTACCCAATCCTTGATCCGAAAACACGTACGTTGCGTGTGCGCCTTAAATTCCCTAACCCAGATGGCGCATTGAAGCCAAACATGTTCGCCAATATTGCCTTGCAGCCTGTTACTGACGACGCAGTATTAACGATTCCTAAATCATCTGTTATTCGCTCTGGCGGTATGACTCGCGTTGTTCTGGCGGAAGGTGATGGCAAATACCGTTCTGCTCGAATTGAAGTTGGCCGCGAAGCTGGCGAACAAATCGAAGTATTACAAGGACTTAAACAGGGCGATAAGATCGTTACTTCATCTCACTTCATGCTCGACTCTGAATCAAGCCAGTCGGCAGATCTGTCTCGCATCAATGGTGTAGAAGTAGCGGCAGAAACGGCATGGGCCAAAGGTGAGATCACGGATGTGATGAAAGATCACCGCATGCTGACCATCAACCACCAACCTGTACCAGAATGGGATTGGCCGGGCATGGTAATGAACTTCACTTTCACAGATGGCGTTGAAATGGGTGACTTGAAAAAAGGTCAGGCTATCGAATTTGAAATGCAAAAGACGGAGTCCGGTCAGTACCAAATCGTTGACTATAAGGCAGACAACAGCGTCATTGCAGCAGAAGTTTGGCTAACTGGTGACATTAGCATGCTGATGGCTGATTTTGGCATGATCACCTTAAACCACCTACCGGTTGCAGAATGGAACTGGGATGCTGGCGAGATGAACTTCTCTGTGGGTGAAGACGTTGATCTATCGGGTTTTGAAGAAGGACAGAAAGTTCGGTTTCTAGTTGAAAAACAAGGATCTGACTACGTTCTTAAACAGCTAGTTCCTGCAACAACAACCGTCGAGGGTTAATTATGATCAATGCTATTATTCGTTGGTCACTGAGCAACCGATTCCTAGTGTTGGTCGCGACCTTAGCCCTTGTATTAGGCGGACTTTACAGTGTAAAGAATACGCCTGTTGATGCCATTCCGGATCTTTCTGATGTGCAAGTGATCATCAAGACAAGCTATCCGGGTCAGGCTCCTCAAGTCGTCGAGGATCAAGTTACTTACCCACTCACCACCGCCATGCTTGCCGTGCCGGGTGCTGAGACGGTTCGTGGCTACTCTTTCTTTGGTGACTCTTACGTTTATATCATTTTCAACGATGATACCGACATGTACTGGGCACGTTCACGCGTGTTGGAGTACTTAAGCCAAGTAGCACCAAAGTTGCCACCGAACGCAAAACCAACCCTAGGTCCTGATGCAACGGGCGTGGGCTGGGTTTACAGCTACGTATTACAAGACAAAACCGGCAAGCATGATTTAGCGGATCTTCGCAGCCTGCAAGACTGGTTCTTGAAGTACGAATTGCAAACCGTTGATGGCGTTTCTGAAGTCGCTACCGTGGGCGGTATGGTGAAGCAGTATCAAGTGCAGATTGACCCTGCCAAGCTGCGTGCTTACAACCTCACTCTGCAACAAGTGAACATGGCAATCCAAAACGGTAACCAAGAAACCGGCGCGTCCGTTATCGAAGTTGCGGAAGCCGAACACATGGTTCGTACCACGGGTTACCTAACCAGCATTGAAGACATTAAATCACTGCCTCTCAAAGTCACTGAGAAAGGCACACCGTTGCTATTAGGAGACATCGCAGACATTAACCTTGGTCCACAAATGCGTCGTGGTATCTCAGAGCTGAATGGCGAAGGTGAAGCGGTCGGTGGCGTAATCGTGATGCGCTTTGGTGAGAACGCCAGTGAAGTGATTGCGAAAGTCAAAGACAAACTCGCAGACCTACAACGCAGCCTGCCAGAAGGCGTGGAAATTGTTGCAACCTACGACCGCTCTACCCTTATCGATTCAGCGGTAGAAAACCTCTGGAAGAAGCTTGCAGAAGAGTTCATCGTCGTTGCGATTGTGTGTGCGCTGTTCTTGTTCCACATTCGTTCTTCATTGGTTATCGCTCTGAGTCTACCGGTTGGCATTCTCACCGCGTTTATCGTAATGCATTGGCAAGGCATCAACGCCAACATCATGTCCTTAGGTGGTATTGCGATTGCCATCGGTGCCATGGTGGATGGTGCAATCGTGATGATTGAAAACGTTCACAAGCACATTGAACGAACGCCACTGACCGACAAAAACCGCTGGCAAGTAATAGGTAAAGCCGCAGAAGAGGTCGGCGCACCGCTGTTCTTCTCATTGCTGATCATCACTCTTAGCTTCGTACCGGTGTTCGCCTTAGAAGGCCAAGAAGGCAAGATGTTCTCGCCACTTGCCTTCACTAAGACATACGCCATGGCAGCGGCAGCAGGTTTGGCAATCACACTCGTCCCCGTTCTTATGGGCTACTTCATCCGCGGTAAGGTGTTACCAGAACACAAAAACCCAGTTAACCGTGGCTTGGTCGCGTTGTACCGTCCGTTGCTGAACACCAGCTTAAAATACCCTAAGACCATGATTGTTATCGCATTAGGTCTGATGGCATCGGCTTACTACCCAACCAGTAAACTGGGTAGCGAGTTCATCCCGCCGCTGGATGAAGGCGACTTGATGTACATGCCAACGACCTATCCGGGTATCTCAATTGGTAAGGCGCGTGAGCTTCTACAACAAACCAACAAGCTGATCAAAACCGTTCCAGAAGTGAAAACCGTATGGGGCAAAATTGGCCGAGCTGAGACCGCAACCGATCCAGCGCCACTCACCATGATTGAAACCGTGATTCAGTTGAAGCCACGCGATCAATGGCGTGAAGGGGTAACAACCGAGTCACTGCGCAAAGAGTTCGACAAGCTGGTTCAGTTCCCTGGTCTTACTAACGCTTGGGTAATGCCTATCAAAACGCGTATCGACATGCTAGCAACGGGCATCAAAACCCCAATCGGCATTAAGATCGCCGGGCCCGATCTAAAAGTGATTGAGAAGATCGGTTCTCAGCTGGAGCCAATTCTTAATGGCGTACAAGGTACAGCATCGGTTTACGCAGAACGTGTAGCAGGTGGTCGTTATATCACGATCGACATTAAACGTCGTGCCGCAGCGCGTTATGGCTTGAGCATCAAAGACGTTCAGCAGGTGATCTCCACTGCGGTGGGTGGCATGAATGTGGGTGAAACCATCGAAGGCTTGGAGCGTTACCCAATCAACGTTCGTTACCCACAAGACTACCGCGACTCAGTGGTAAAACTGCAAAACCTACCGTTAGTGACACCCAATGGCGCTCGTATTGCGCTGGCTGACGTAGCGGACATTCGTTACGAAGACGGCCCTCCAATGATTAAAACGGAAAACGCGCGTCCAAACGGCTGGGTATTTGTCGATATCGATGGTCGTGACCTTGGTTCTTACGTCGTAGAAGCACAACAAGTCGTGGCCGATCAACTAGAACTTCCTGCGGGTTACTCACTGGCTTGGTCTGGTCAATACGAATACATGGAACGTGCGAAAGATCGCTTGAGTGTCGTGGTGCCAATCACCATCGCCATCATTATGTTGCTGCTTTACTTCAGCTTCCGTCGTGTCGGCGAAGTGATGATCATCATGCTTACCCTACCGCTCGCTATGGTTGGTGGTTTGTGGCTCATGCATATCCTCAACTACAACTTCTCGATTGCCGTTGGGGTCGGCTTTATTGCCCTAGCAGGCGTCGCGGTTGAAATTGGGGTCATCATGCTCGTCTACCTCAACCAAGCATGGCACTACAAAAAGCTGGATGCGGAAGAGAGCCAACAGAAGCTTGAGGCGAAAGACCTAACCGATGCCATTCGTGAAGGTGCAGGCCTGCGTGTCCGCCCAGTAATGATGACGGTACTGACGGTCATTATTGGTCTGATTCCGATCATGTACGGCGAAGGGACAGGATCAGAAGTGATGCAACGTATCGCTGCACCAATGATTGGCGGTATGGCATCAGCACTGCTGCTGACGCTGTTAGTGCTTCCAGCCATCTTCAAGCTGTGGAAACAACGTGAGTTGCGCCCAAGCAATGCGACTAATCACCAAGCTAGCACTCAAGCTAGTGATGTAAACAACAACGCTTAATCCCTACCTTCCTCTCAAACATGCCGTTTGAGGGGAAGCAACCAAGTTATTAATGAATTAAAACAAGGATATAAAAATGAAAAAGACACTAATCACTCTTGCTCTAGCCCTAACAACAACGACTGCGTTTGCCCAAATGGATCATTCAAACATGGACCACGGCAGCATGAAGATGGACCACAGTAAAATGGACCATTCAAACATGATGGATATGCCGGGCATGTCGGCAGTAGGTATGTCAGCGAAAGGGGCAAAGCCAGACAAGGTGGTACACGTAATCTTGGGTGATGACATGACCATCAAGTTCAAGAAAGACGTCAAGATTGAGCCAAACGATGTGGTGCAATTTGTGGTGATGAACACAGGTAAGATCAATCACGAGTTTACGATAGGTTCGGCAAAAGAACAGCTAGAGCACCGCGAAATGATGAAGACAATGACTGGCTATCACATGCACGATTCGGGTAACTCTGTGACAGTAGAGCCGGGTAAAGCGAAGCAGTTGTTATGGCATTTCCACGGTGACAACAACGTTGAGTTCGCGTGCAACATTCCGGGCCATGCAGAAGCAGGCATGACGAAGAACATTACGCTGTAAATCGTACTTGCACACCAAAAAGGAGCTGACATTTCAGCTCCTTTTTTCTCTCTGAATCCATACTTATGTATTAGCATCGGCTCAGAAGTTATAGGCTGCCATGACTCGAACCGCCATCTCATCTTCCTCCGACAAGCTGATGTCCTCGTCAATTTTGTAGCCTTCAACAATAAGTCCAACGCTGGCAATATCGACTTTGACACCTAAGGTTGGTTCAAAATTGTTTTGGCTGTCTGTGTCGATATACTCACCCGTCTCTTCTTCGAAATACTCAATTTCGACATTGTTGTAATTCAAACCGATACGCGGCGTTATCGCCAACACATCGTTTACGCGAATTTCGTAGCCCAACGCAGTATGTAATCCCCAAACTTGCTTCTCTGCCCAATGCGTCCCGAAGTGCTCTTGCTCACCACTGTCTATCGGTGCGTTGAAGCCAAGTGACCAATTGATATTGGGTAACACTTCTGCGCCCATCTCTACACTCAAGACCTCATGCTTATCCAAAAACGTCACGCCACCCGCGATAAAGGGTTCTCTCTCTTCTGCAAATACTGGAGCACTTAGCAAAAGCACCAAAATGAATAAGCCAACCAGATCTTTAAGCATCACACCTCCGAGCTATGAATACGTCGATTTACCACTCTCAGAATACGTGGATTACGTGCGCATTTTTGACGGTTAAGAGACTCAAATTTGAACCTTAAATCAACACACAATGTCGTATTAATCGATGTGTTTTTTATTTAAAGGGCTCTTGTGAAACACTCTATCGACCTCAATCTATACCGCTTTTTGCATTTGATCTTTGAACAAAAATCGATGCCTAAAGTGTGTCATACACTCGATATCAGTCGAGCAACATTTAATCGCCAATTAGCCGATTGCCGAGTGTTGTTTGGAAATGAGTTGTTTATCGCCAATAAGGGGCTTTACCAACCTACGTTGTTTTGCAGCCAACTGATGAGTCTTATTGAAGAACCGCTTGAACAGCTAGAGTCAGCGCAGACTCAAATCAATGTACTTGAAGCCGCCTCTCAACCAACGCAATTTCGTTTCTTCGTCCCTAATCCTCTTAGTGCTCTTCTAACCACTCCTTTACTAGAGTTGCTTGAGCAACATGAAAATGTTGACGATTTTTCTATGGTTGACTGGAATTTAGACGGCATTGAGTTTCCCAAAGCAGGGTCACTTGCAGTTGGGATTTCAGGTTACCCTTCGGTGATGAATGAGCGTGTGGTAGAAAGAAAAATTGGCGAACTTGGCCTGTATCTCTATACCTCAAAGAGCAATCCACTCTGGCAAGCAGAACAAATTGATATTCTGCGCTTACAAAGTGAAAAGTTAGTACGAGTATCCATGGGCGCGCTCGATGACGCAATTTACTATGAGAGAGTGAAACGTCAGTTGGGTTTCGCGCTAACCAAACGCCTCACCGTCCCCTCTGTTCATGCAGCGTTGGACTGGCTAACAAAAACCGATTACGTGATGATTTGCTTTACTTTGCCTGACTCAGTGTTACCACAAAACATCAAAAAGATTCCGTTGATTCAAAACAATCAACAGATGTATTTCGATATTGGTTTGCAATTTCACCGTGGCTATTATCAACACCCAACGATAGTGAAATTAGAAAAGCACCTATCCGATATTCTCAACGATTTGTAACTTCAATGGTCATTACTGGCATACTGGACATACAAAAAAGCCGCCCGGTATAGGCGGCAAACAAGCAGTGTGTGCAGTAAAAATAAAACGACAAAAATATAAAGGTCGATGAAAAACGTTAGAAGTTGAAGCTCAACGTAGCGCGAACCACATCTTCTTCAAATTCTTTACCATTGATCGGGTTAACCGCTGAGTCGTTGATCTTACCGTAATCAACCGTTAGGCCAACCATACGCCAGTTAACCGTACCGCCAACAGAAGCGTAAACACTATCGATGTTCATGCTCTGGCCTGAGTGGGTGCCGCTATTGATATCAACGTCCGCATTAAAGTAGTTGATACCAAGCTTAGGAATGATATCGAACTCAGCAATTTCAAAGCGGTAGCCAATGTTCGCGTACATGCCCCAAGCGTCTTGATCGTTCTTTACGGGCATATCAATTGCGTCAGAACCAACAAAAATACCACCGCCGGTGACAATGTTGTTACCCACATCGCGGCTGTAACCCAAGGTATACATTTCGTGGTCGCCAACGAAGGTCGCACCCGCTTCAATTGAGTTGTTGCGGCCTTCTGCCAATGCGTGGCTAGAAGCGGTCACTGTTGCCAATGTTGTCAGCGCTAGAATGCGTTTTGATGTGATAGTCATCTTTACTCTCTCGGTTTGGATTTGCTTATTACCCTACCCATTTCTGAATATCGAAATTGAGGCTTAAAAAGCTCACCGCTGAGCTAACTCATGACTAACAATCTTGACACTTAGCGCATAATAAATAGCTCTTCGTGATAACTCTGCTCAATATTAAATTGATACGCATCTAGCTCTTTTTTCAGTGTTTTTGAGAAAGCTTCTGGTCCACAGAAATACATTTCATACTGGTTCAAATCACCACACTGAGCCGCAATACGCTCAGCATTCAAACGTGGCGATTTCATGGTATCTATCACGTGCAGTTTGACGCTTGCTTGGTGCGCTAAGTGCCACAGTTCATCGACCAACTGACCGTCGATACCGCGACTGCAGTAAAACAAATGAACGTCGCTAGTTTGCGCTTGCACTTTCAATGCTTCCAAAGCAGCAAAGAAAGAAGCAATCCCTACCCCACCAGCAATCCAGATTTGAGGTTTCTCTAAATCAAATTCTAAACGTCCGTAGGGCCCTTCTACCATTACAGCATCGTCCGCTTTTACGCGCTCATACAAGCCGGTAGTAAAATCGCCTAGCTCTTTGATTAGGAAACGTAATTCATCACTTTCACTGCCAGAGACGATGGTGAACGGATGCGCATCTTCATCACCAAAACGTAAGTAAGCAAATTGCCCCGCTTTGTGCCCTTGCCAAGCCCCATTTGGTTTCACGACCAATTCCATCACTTCAGCTAGAGGGAAATAACGTGTCGACGCCACAACCGCAGAATGTTTATTACGGCGACCAACAAAGCCAAACAAACTGTAAAGTGCGGCAACCGAACCGACGACTGCAAAACCAACAGTAAGATAGTAAATAGGCTCGCCCCAATACGCGCGTTTGAGCAGCAGTACGGAGTGAATCGCAATCAGTAGATACGCCACCGACATAAAGCGGTGCGATAGTTTAAAGGGTTTGTATTTCACTGCGCCCCATAGAGAAATCACCAGCAAAACCAACAGCATGTAAAAGCCCCACTCACCCATGCCTTGAGCAAGGTCGCGCAGACCATGAACCCAAGCTTCGATTCCAGAGAGGTTACCCTCCGGCCCTGTACCTGTGTGTTTCTCTGGTCTTGCTAATACACCAGACATGACTAACCATTTCGGCACTTGATACCAAAGCCAGTGCGCAAGACCTAATGCAACGCCACCAATGCCGAGCCATTTATGCACTCGATACGCTTTGTCCATGCCGTGCAGCCAGTTTTCAACCACAGGAAGACGCATTGCCAACACCATGGCGATCGACATCAGCATCAAAGACAGAATGCCTGAATATTGGATCATGGCAGATCGCCATTCAAAGACATTGGTAGAAGAGAAAAGCTGCGGTTCCATCGCAAACCATAATACGGACATCGCGGCGATCATTGCCCAGATGAGATTGCGGAATGTTTTCATGATTGGTTACTCGGTTAATCGACAACTTTACTTTAGCGCTTCACATGTAAAGCAACGTCAATAAGAGTAAAAGCGGGTAAAGCTCGACATATGCAAGGATTCCTACAGAAAAAAGACAATAATCTAACAGTCATTAGAGTATTCACTCGTTATAGTTCCGGCTAAATTCGCCAAGATGCGAACTGGAATAAATAACACTAAGAAAATCAATAATGAAAAAGCTATTTCTGCTACTCGGATTGTTAGTCTGTTCGAGTGCAACATACGCCGCCAAACTGAACGAAGACATCTCTGCCATCGAACAACACATCGCGGGTCGAATCGGTGTGGCGATTTGGGATACACAAAGTAACGAGCATTGGGATTACCGAGGCGATGAACGCTTCCCGATGATGAGTACCTTCAAAACTCTTGCCTGTGCCACAATGCTGAATCAAATGGACACCGGAAAGCTAGATAAAAACGCCACTGCGAAAGTCGAAGAACGTAACATGGTGGTATGGTCACCTGTCATGGATCGTATGGCAGGTCAAACCACCCGCATCGAACACGCGTGTGAAGCAGCGATGCTCATGAGTGACAACACCGCAGCAAATATCGTATTACGCAGCATTGGTGGTCCACGAGGGGTCACGCTCTTTTTACGCTCTCTTGGCGACAAAGCGACGAGGTTGGACCGTTTTGAGCCAAGACTGAATGAAGCCAAACCAGGCGATAAGCAAGACACCACAACACCTAACGCCATGGTAAACACTCTGCACACTCTGCTAGAAGGCGATGCGCTATCTTACGAATCTCGCATCCAACTTAAAATTTGGATGCAGGATAATAAGGTTTCGGATCCACTTATTCGTTCAGTCCTACCGAAAGGTTGGTCGATTGCCGACCGCTCTGGCGCTGGCGGTTTTGGCTCTAGGGGCGTGACAGCGATGATTTGGAAAGAGAATCATAAGCCGATTTATGTCAGCATCTATATCACAGAGACAGACTTGTCATTGCAAGCAAGAAACCAAGTGATTGCTCAGATCAGTCAATTGATTGTCGACCAATACCAAACTTATTAGATCTAACTCAATGATTTTAAACGGAGCCTTTGCGCTCCGTTTTTTTATTTCTCGATTTACATTGACACAAGTAGAACGATCGCTCTACCCCAAAAGTAGAACAATCATTCTACTCATGAGAAGACGCTATGTTGAAAGAACAGATCGCTGCCAGTTTAGAGCAAGCTTTTAGCGAGCTTGGATTTGCCGAGCCTAGTGTGGCACAGCTCAAGACTGCCTGTGGCGTTAGCCTACGCACCTTGTACAAGCATTACCCATCTAAGGAAGACATGATCGTGGCCGCGTTAGAACACCGCCACCAGCGCTACTTAAACTTCCTGCTGGATAACTCGCCACAAGCCGGGCTAGAAGCGACTCAACACGTATTCAACAAGCTCAAACAATGGATGGAAGACTACGCACCGCATGGTTGCATGTCGATGAACGCGATTGCGGCATTTCCCGAGCACGACGTCATCAACCAAACCGTGAAAGCGCACAAAGAAGACGTTCGACAATTTTTGGGTAAACAGAGCCTTCGCCAAGACCTCGCCACGCAGCTGTTCTTATTGCACGAAGGCGTGTCCAGCGCTTGGCCAGTACTGGGTAACGAGGCTCTGAACTCTGCGCAACAAGCTGTTTTAAGATTGCTAAAGGAAGATTAATCATGACAACGCTACCAACCACAATGAAAGGTGTTCTATTGACCGGTCACGGCGGACCAGAAATGTTGGAATACCGCCAAGATATTCCTGTCCCAACACCAAAAGAGAATGAAGTGCTGATTCGTGTATCCGCAGCAGGCGTGAACAATACCGATATCAATACGCGTATCGGCTGGTATTCAAAAGGCGACAGCGATAGCGAGGATGCAAGTTGGAGCGGCAATGCATTGGTTCTCCCACGCATTCAAGGCGCTGACGTCTGTGGCGAGATTGTTGCCGTTGGCGGTATGGTAGATGAACGTCGCATCGGTGAACGCGTTCTGATTGAGCCTTGCTTAAGCGATGTAAATGGCGAAACCATTAATCCACCTTGGTACTTTGGCTCAGAATGCGACGGTGGTTTTGCAGAATACACCGTGATCTCAGCTAAGCACGCCTACCAGCTAAAGACGGATTTGACTGACGTTGAACTTGCGTCTTTCCCATGTTCGTATTCAACGGCAGAAAACATGCTCACTCGCTCTCGTGTTGCCAAAGGAGATCGAGTCCTGATTTCTGGTGCTTCCGGCGGTGTGGGCTCTGCGGCGATTCAACTCGCCAAAGCGCGCGGTGCTACTGTTATTGCCATCACAAGCCCAAGCAAAAATGAACAAGTGCTGGAACTGGGCGCAGGTGAAGTCGTGCCACGTAATGCAAATCTTGTTGAAGCGCTTGGCAATAACAGCGTCGATGTGGTGATTGATTTGGTTGCTGGCGACCAGTGGCCACAGTTTCTTGAAGTCTTGCGCCCGAAAGGTCGTTACGCGGTATCAGGTGCCATTGGCGGTGCGATGGTTGAGCTAGACGTTCGCACTCTGTATCTCAAAGATCTCAGCTTCTTTGGTTGTACCGTCCTTGAGCCTGAAGTGTTTGGAAACTTGGTTCATCATATTGAACAAGGCAATATCAAACCATTAGTCGCACAGACATTCCCACTGGAAGACATCAACCAAGCGCAAGCGGCATTCCAAGAGAAGGGACACGTAGGCAAGATGGTTCTTACCGTGAAGTAATACCTATCTCTACATTAAGGTCTGTTGACCTTTATAGAACGTATTAAAAGCCCCTCTGCAAGTTCATCGCAGAGGGGCTAATTATATGGTCCGCCTCACTCTCAAGCCCTACGCTTAGAGTAGGCTCTCAGAACGAGGTGAACCATATG
>NZ_JAPHPY010000047.1:0-43231 GCF_026241575.1 Vibrio sp. Sgm 5 | reverse complement strand
AAGTATCCAATCTGGAAAAAGAAAAATGCCAGTCAGCTTAACTGACTGGCATTAGCACAGCAGTGCTCCTTTTTTGTATTTATCATCCAGTTGATAGGTGCTGCTGATAACTGTTCTTCACAAAATACTTTGTTTTTATCGATAAGTAATTTTTGTTGGAGATCGCTGCAGGCAGGGGTATGATGGCGGCGTTTGGGGAGTAGTTAGCGCAAGTTTATTTATCGTCATCTCGTTAAGCATCAGCTTATCCGGTAAATAAAGGTGATACTTGATTCATCAAGTCGTCACTTCAACGAGACCAACGCATTCATTGATTAGCAGACACATGGGTAATGTGACTGCTGGTTTGTATTGTTTGCGGAAGGTCAGCCCGAATAATGTCCTTCCGCACGGGAGGAAGCATGTCTCTTATCGAAAATACCACCCAATTATCCCAGTCTGTTCCACTGCAAGAATCACTGACAATGTACGGTGTATTCGGCCTATTTACTTTGGTTCTAGTCGCTCTCGATATCTATCAGACTCGTGGCGGCGTGATTACCATGAAAAAAGCGATTGGTTGGAGCGTATTCTGGTTCTTATTAGCGTTTGTCTTTGCAGGTTCTATCTATTTCTTTTGGGATTATTACGCGCCTCATAGCGTTTATACTCACGAAAAGGCGACCATATCATTCTTAACGGGTTATTTGCTTGAGAAATCGTTAAGTGTCGACAACTTGTTTGTTTTTGCGATTATCTTTGCGCAATACAAGGTGCCAGAACATTTACGTCCTCGTGCTTTACTGTGGGGTGTCATTGGTGCGTTAGTGCTACGTGCAATCATGATTGCTGTTGGTGCGCAGTTGTTGGCTCAATACCACTGGGTGCTTTACCTATTCGCGGCATTCCTAATTTGGACTGGTATCAAGTTAGCGCGAGATAAAGGCGAAGAAGAAGAGGTGAACCCTTATCCTGAGCAATTCATTCGCAAGTTCTTGCCAGTGACAGACGAGTATCAAGGCAACCACTTGATCTTAAAACAAGCAGGTAAGTGGGTTGCAACGCCAATGTTGATCGTTGTTGGTGTGATTGCGGTGATGGACGTTATGTTCGCTCTGGATTCTATCCCTGCGATCTTCGCTGTCACACGCGAACCGTTCCTAGTTTTAGCGGCAAACGTATTTGCTCTACTTGGCTTACGTTCATTGTACTTTGTACTTCAAGCGATGTTGGATAAGTTTGTTTACCTAAAACCAGCGTTGTCAGTCATCATGATCTTTATCGGTATCAAGATGCTGCTAGTTGGAACTCAATATGAAATCCCGACGGTTTGGTCATTAACGTTCTTGGTTACGGTCATGACGGCGGCGGTTATTGCGTCTATTTATAAGAACAAATCTAACGATAATTCTAGCGTTAATATTACTAATCAGAACTCTTGATGATTTTGTAAATTCAAAAACACTGGAAAACGATTTTAGTTAAAAAAATGTTGCATTTAAACTTGGATTTACCTACGTAAATCCAAGTTATTCAACTAAAGATTTCAATTTGTGAATAACTATTCATTTTGGTGGCTTTTGTATTCTGGGTGTTTGTAAATACCTTGTTTTATTAGAAAAACTAATTTGAATGAGCAAATTTTGTCATTTTTTGCTCAATGAAAAAATGACTAATATACAACCAACGAAAAAAATTACTGCTTTTAAAGAGAGGCAATCATGGCACAAGCAATGCAAATGACAAATGTAGCTTTACCAACCTCTATGGATAAGAAAACCTACTCGGTTAACTTCAAAGGATTGATTGCTCACCTACTAGACATTCTTTTTGTAGACAATTCTGCACCTCGCAGCTACTACGCAGAAGATTTGTCAGCACATATTCAGAAAGATATCGGTATGTATCGTTAATCTGAATATAAAGCGAATTCGAAATGCCGGCTTAATTTGCCGGCATTTTTGTATCTGAAATCTACACTTCTAAAACAGTATTGAAAGCTATCTTTAGGTAGCACGGTCATAGTCAGTAGTTACAAGAAGGAACTGTCTATGATTGCTATATCAACTTTGTCTATTCTAGCGAGCCTTTCTGCTTCTCAAATATGGTCTCATGAGGGGCGGCCTGCCCAAGTCATCGAACTGTTTACTTCAGAAGGTTGCTCTAGTTGTCCACCTGCAGACAAATACCTTTCCACGTTCGAATCCAACCCTGATTTGTGGGGAAAGTACATTCCCGTTGCCTACCACGTTGACTATTGGGACTATCTTGGCTGGAAAGACAAATTTGCAAAGCCTGAATTCTCTCAGCTGCAACGTTTGTATCGTGCTTATGGCGCGGTAGGGAGTGTTTATACTCCGGCATTTGTCGTTGATGGTAAAGAATGGCGCGGCTTCTTCAACTGGCGTGAGCGTGTGTTACCAAGCAACCACAACGATAAAGCTCAATCTTTGGTTCTAGAGCGATCTGGCAACCAATTCACCCTGCGATTTGAAGAGGTGGGTATGTATGATGCGACGATTGTGTTTCTCTCAAATAATGAAACCACACCAGTGAAAAGGGGTGAGAATAGAGGTAAAGTCCTTGAGCATAATTTTGTGGTATTAGAGAAACAACAAAGTCGTTCAGAGAATGGACATTGGACGTTTAAGCTCAGTCAACCGTTAGATAATATTGATGCCGTTGCGGCGTGGGTGACTGAGCCTGGTACCTTTAACCGTGTACAGACGGTTGCAGGAGAAATTGATTAGAATGTTTACACTGCGTTTTTCCAATCCACCAACGCTTTGATGTGTTCTGGGCCGATACCGCAGCATCCACCAATGACGGTTGCTCCTTTTGCATACCATTCTTTCGCAAATTCGACGTATTCTTTTGGAGTAAGTTCGCGCATGGATTGAAGTGCGCTATTTGCTTCATGATCAGATTTAATTGCAGTAAAGTTATTTGCATAAACGCCAATATCAATATTGCTCTTGTGTTTGTTTAAGATAGCGTTGGTGTCGCTGACCGCTTTTGCCATTACCTCTGGTACCGAACAGTTGAAGTATATACCACATGTATTAACCGAAGCATTGGCCACCACTTGTTCAATGGCTTGCGTTACGGTTTCCCCGGAACGAAGGAGTGCGGTGCTTGACACGTCGTCGTTGAGAGAAAAGGCATAAACGACCGGTTTATTGCTGCTATTAAAGACATTTTGCAAACAAGTGAGCTCCTCTAGGCTGCAGATCGTTTCCGCAATCCAGATCGCGACATAGTCATCTTGTGCTTTCAGTAACGTTTCGAAGATCTGCTCGCCTTGCTCTTTTTCAAATAGGTCAGGGCGATAGCTACCAAATGCGGGGGGAATACAGCCTGCGACGACAATGTCGTTTGGTGATTGATTTGCGCATTCTTGTGCAATCTGAGCCGCTTGACGAGCAAGCTCACTACCACGTTGTTCGTAGAGTGTTTCACCAAGATGAAACGGTACACAAGCATAACTGTTGGCGATAATGATCTCCGCCCCAGCATTGATAAAGCTTTGATGCGCCTGATAGACGTACTCGGGAGATTCAATCAGAGCTTGAGCGCTCCATTGTGGCTGCGAGAAAGGTGCCCCAATGCGTTTGAGTTCACGGCCCATACCACCATCAAGAATGGTTAACTTCTTCATACAACAATCCATCTTAATTTGTTCATTCTCGAACCATAATCGAAAATGCTTGAGAGCGAAAGCGAGGAATGACAGCGATAAAATAGATAAGTAGAAGAAAGCGGAAGTTAGAAACGAAAACGGGGTCCTAATTGGAACCCCGTTAAACTTCGAAAGTAATATCGAGATTACTTCTTACGGCAGTACTCAGCGATCACGTACATTGACTGACCGCCGTTTGCCTTACCTGAAACAAGTTTAGGATCATCACCAAGGCTGATACCACGAATAACAGTACCTTGTTTGATTACTTGGTTTGTACCTTTGACTGGTAGGTCTTTGATTACGGTTACGTCGTCACCTTTTTTAAGTTCAGTGCCGTTGCAGTCAACCGTTTTGTCGTCAGCAGACATACCTTTCATTGCCCAGTTCATTTGCTCTTCTTCCATGTACATCATGTCAAGAGCATCTTGAGCCCAGCTTTCAGAGTTTAGGCGAGTAAGTTGGCGCCATGCAGTGACTTGTACCGCAGGTACTTGGCTCCACATGCTGTCGTTTAGGCAGCGCCAGTGGTTAATGTCTTTAGGATCTTCGATCTCACCATGACACTTATCACAAACCATGATAGCAGTATCAACAGTCACGTTACCGTGTGGTGGAACAGCAAATGCTGTTAGTTGAGATTCAGAAGAACACAGTTCACATTTTGACTCGCAGCGAGCAAGCAAAGTAGCTTCGATAGACATAAGGACTCACCTTAGTAATGTTTTTTTGGTGGCGGTATTATCCACTTTATCCTGAGAAATAAAAGGGTGTTAGAGAATTAAAGGCGAGATTTTACAATATTCCAACCTGAAAGGAGTGAAGATGTAAAATATTCGCTAACCAAATAATAGTGAGAATATAAATAAGGGTGTTGATTGTTTTGAATGATGAATTAGTTGCATTGATAAAGGCTATTAGTTTCAAGTTGAGTTATTCAGAGTGAATGAGAAGTGCCCTCTGTTTTCCAGAGGGCACGGTGTTTTATCGTTCAATGATCTGTACAACTTGGTCTTTAGAAATGCTCATTTCTTTTCCATCTACGTCCTCATATTCGTACATACCAGTATCTTCATTGAGATCAGGCTTGCCGTAAGAGGTAATGATTTTCCCTTCATTCGTTGACATAAGATATTGGCTGCTACCGCAAGCGGCAAGAAGTAGTGCAGTGGCAATCACGGTCAATACGCGCATAGAGTTTTCCTTTTTAAACAAGTGAGTTAGACAAAGACATCGACTTAACTATAGCAGAGGAAATATGAGTGGGTTTGAATAGCACTGAAACGAAAAAGCCCAGTCGAAACTGGGCTTTGGTATTGCTAAAGATACTTACTTAAGTACAGAGGTATTGGTGATACCAGTTAACATATCATCCATTAGGAAGTCAGCATTTTCCATCTGCATTTCTACATGATGGTCTAAGTCAGCCAGTGTTCCCCCTGGGGATGCAAACGTACTGTGTGTTGCTGTCGCATTAAATTGAACAAAGCTAGCAGAAGGAGATACCGCAGTATTTGCACTGTTCACGGTTGTTAGCCCAAGTTTAGCCGCAAGAGGTTCAGTACCCGCGAATGGTGCGTTTGCAACATTGTTTGGTACGGTATCGTCACCATCTACCTCTGTCATGAAGAATGGTGTTGATAGTGAGCCACTTGAGACAAGATCACTTGCATTGGTAAATGGATCAACTGTATCCAGCGTAGTTTGTGCCGCATAGATAAAGCTAGAGAAACCAGCATTAAGTGCCGCTAGTTGTGCGTCGCTTGCTACTTGTTCAAATGCCTCGTAACACGCTTTGTCAGACAAGTCTGCACATGATGCATCTGCATAGCTCGCGTAATCTGTTGAAGCTGCGTACGCTAGGTTATGCTTGATCTGTGGACCAAAGTTAGACGAACCAAGCAGTAGGTTACCAATTTGGCCACCTGCGTTTTGAATTGATGCGCCGCTGAATGTGTACAACGCGTCTGCCGTTGGGCTACCCAATGTGTTGTTCGCCGCTGCTACTGCAGAAGTACCGACGATACCACCCAATGAGTGACCAAGCATCTTCACTTTTGAACCTGTCATCGGGTTAAAGCCTTGAAGCGGGCTGCTTGCCAGAAGGCCAGCTTGCGCTGAAACAACTAAGCTTGCACGTAAACCCAGCACATCGAGCACGCTTTGGCGAAGGTTATCACGCGCCACTGCTAGGTTAGAAAGGTTCAGGTAAGCCAGTACATCTACGTTGGCAGAGCGTTGGTCATCTAAACTACGAGTACCATGGATTGGTAGATCGATTGCAATAACAGCAACACCTGCTTTAACCATATTAAAAGCAAAAGAGTACGCATTTTCTTTAGCTGATGTAATACCGTGTTGGTAAATCACGACATCTGTAGGTGTGCCAGTTTGCGGTGTAAACAACAAGAACTCTACGTCTTCGAGTGATTTAACCACTGGTACAGGTGAATAACGAGTGATAATACGGTCGCTATCCAATTGTGTTCCGTCCGTTAGATACAGAGTCGAACCAACAAGCTTTAACTGCTCTGTCGGGTCCGTAGCTAACTTAGTGACATCTACAGGATCATCGGCAAATACACCTGTAGAAAGCTGTTGAACCATGTTCGCTTGTTCGCCTTCACCCGCTAGTGCAGCACTGACTTTAGCAAGGCTAGGCATTGCAGAAACCATTGGTTGCATGTTCCAGTCAGCGCCTTTCTCTAGATAATGAGGCAGTTTTGCAACACCTTGTGTCACATTGACCGCCACGTTAGCGCCAGCATATAAACCTTTGATTGCTGTTTTAGCTGCATCCAGGTCACTAACGTACTTGTTAAAGTCTTCATCAGCGTCAAGTGCTGTAATAAAGTCTTGTGTCGTCCCCATTGTCAGCGTGTATGCGGTAGAAAGGTCAATGGCACCTTCATTTGCGTCGTTTTTGTACACAGTATTTAACGTATTAGCACCAGTAGCAAAACCGGTTGCCGTGACGCCTTTCACTGCAGCAAGCGTATCGCCGACAGATTGTGTGCTAAACCATGATGAGTAAACAATATCAGCAGGGTTGACACTTGCGAGTCCGAAAATACCCTCTACTGCTGTCGTTGCTGCCTGTACTGAAGCTAAGTCACCAGTCTCATAAACGATCTCTTTCGTTTTACCTGTCGCATAGCTTCCTGACGTACCAATTGGATTTCCGTTTACGTCTTGAATCGCTTGAGTTACCGCGAAGATGTATTCGCCAGATTCGTCCAAAGAGTTCATAAACTGAATGTACAGAGAATTGCCGCTCGCTTGTACAACGTAGTCAGTACCCAGCGTAAGTACTTTTTCGATTGGGTTTGAAGCGCCATCCCAATCGGTAAGACGTTGGTTTATCTTAATAACGCTGATACCAGAAGTAACAAGGCCGTCAGCAAACCCATCGCCATTGAAGTTAAGAACGATTGGCATAGACGTTGACCAACCATCCATTGTGTTCATGGCAGCTAGGGGATTGGTTAATGCATCGTCCCCGCCTGTTGGAAGGCCAAGCGTTCCGTCTGTGCTATCCATCAATAAGTAAGATGGCGCAGGAACGTCTGCATCTGCACCTTGCAATGTAAAGCTAATCGATGTGTTGCGGTCAAGTAGCGCTTGTACTTCGGGCTCAAACGTCGGCGTATCTGATGTACCAGAGCTCGATGTATTGTCACCACAACCTGCAAGTAGGATTGCAGAACAAAGCAGTGATAGTTTAAACGTATGTTTCATTGGTTTACTCCGTTAATCCTAATTACTTGAACGTGTAGTTCATTTGTACAGCACTGATGTAGGCCGTACCTTCTGAATCAAAAGTGATCTCTTGATCCGCGGCGTTGGTTTCAGTAAACGAGCCAGACTTACTCTTGACGAAAGCAAAACCTGCATCGAAGGTTAGGTTTTCTTTCATTGCATAAGTCACGCCTGCGCTGTACCAAAAACGGTCGCTATCAGGGATACTCAATGTGGCTTCACCGGCTTGCTCGTCATAGGCGATACCCGCGCGAAGTGTCCATTGGTTGTTCAGAGTGTATGTACCACCGAAGGAGTAACGGTTGTTGTCTTCGTATTTTTCAGGTTTGAAGAAGCACACACCACCAGCACAATCTTTACTGGTTGCTTTTAATTCTTTAAATGTGCTCCAGTCCGTTTGTTGCCATCCGTAGTGGATCGCCCACGTTTCGTTTAACTGATGGAATGCAGAAAGTTCGATAATAGACGGAAGAGAAATTTGCAGACGGCCATCTACTTTTGCAGCGTTGGCGACACCAGAGTCATAGCTGCTGAATTCACCTTCATCAAAGTCAAGGTCCACTTTAGAGCGGTAACCAAAGCCAAAGCGGTTGTTTTCATCCAGCTCGTATAAAGCGCCAATGTTCCAACCCCAAGCAAACGTGTCGCCTTCCATACCAATGAGGTTGTCTGATTTCTTGCTGTCAGGACCAAATAGCGGAGCAAGTGCACCTTTGTGGCGAGTTAACTCTGCGTGTGCGTATACCAAGTTAATACCACCACCAACGCTGAATTGCTCGTTAATGCGATAAGCGATATTAGGGTTTAGGTTGACGGAAAGTAGGGAGGTATCACCCGCCATATCACCGGCAGAGATATCATCTGGGTAATCAGTCGCAACACCATAGGTAGTGAACATACCAATACCCCAAGCCCATTGATCATTGATTGGGCTGATGTAGTAACCCGCTGGAACGATTTGTAGCGGAGCCACGTCGTCAGCGTGCTCTTTATGGTAAGTGTCGTAGACGTTAACTTCAGGGTCGACAATAGACAGTGCACCTGAAAATTGAGCTTCTTTAAAAAGTGTCATCGCAGCTGGGTTACGTGCTAATACGCTTGCATTATCCGCAACCGCGCCTTCACCTGAAAATGCTCTACCAAGACCAGATGCCGAGTGCTCAGCAACCTGAAAGCCCGCCGATTGGGCATTACACGCAAACAATATTGAAATTGTAAGCAGAGAGCAGTGCTTCTTGTTCATCCTTGACCCTCCTAGGGTGTCATTATGTTAGACCGAAGTCTTTGTAATTGTTGTGTAGCGATTACACCAGCTGTTGTCGGTTCGAATTACAACTGCGATGTAACGATAATGTTAATTGTATGTTTATTAACTTGTCAAAGATCATACCTATATTACGTTTTAAATTTGATGCATAGCTCAAATGGCATTTAGTAAGGCCATGTATTATGGTGATATTTTTATAACAAATGGTACGACCAGAGTTTTTTTGTAAATCTGATGGTTAAATGATAGTCAAACACTAGTTGTTAACATGCTTTTCGTTCGATTCCTTTACAGGCATAATCCGCACTTTGTGTTTATCGCATTGGGAATAGCGTGGAATTACTACACATTGAATTTCTTGGGAGACCATTGAGATTAGAAGGGTCAATGGCTGGATGGCAGCAGTTGTTTTGGGATAACACTTTGGTATCGCAAATTGATGCCAGTGAGGATGATTCAGGCAAAACCTCACATCAATTTAAGCTTTCTTCAGCGGAAGAGATCTTATCTTGCCAACTCGACTGTGAGCTAAATTGGCAACCGTTTGATTTCAAATATCAAGCGTTTGTCGACGATGTTTTGGTTACCGAAGGGACAAGAAACGAAAAAGACATTGAGCGTCAGATACCGGTTGAAGCGCCGCCAACCGAAAAGCGTTTTAGTTTAATCGGTATGGTGTCACTGGGGATGAAAGCGCTGAAGAGTGCGAAAGTCATCAAGGTTGCGCTTGCGTCGGCAAGTTTAGCAGCGTACTCCTGGTTATTTTCCATTGAGTTTGCTTTGGCATTGTTGGCGTGTCTTGTTTTTCACGAATACGGGCACATTAAGGCGATGAAGTACTTCGGCATGAAGACCAAAGGAATTTATCTCATCCCGTTTCTTGGTGGTTTAGCGCTGAGTGATGAAAAGATAAATACTCGATGGCAAGACGTGGTTATTTCTATAATGGGGCCGTTCTTTGGCTTGGTGCTTAGTATCATTTTCACCGTTCTTTACTGGATGACTGGAGAAATGATCTTCGCAGGGTTGGCAGTGTTTAATGCACTGTTAAACCTTTTCAACCTATTGCCGATTCTACCTTTAGATGGTGGTCACGTCTTAAAAAGTATTACCTTTTCAATGAACACTTGGGTCGGGCTTGTCGGTAGTATTCTTGCAGCATTGTTTGGAATCTATATCAGTTACACGTTTGGTTTAACGTTATTAGGATTTCTATTAATGATGGGCATGCTGGAAGTGGTAATGGAATGGCGAACGCGACATCATAGCCACTTATTGCCGTTAACTCGTTATGGCCAACTGTTCTCGTTTGCATGGTACTTAGTATCCGTCGGTGGTTTTGTGGCGATCATTTGGTACTTTGCTGGGTTAGGGGATAGCTTACTCAGTTTGCCATTGCAAATTCTGGGTACCTAATTTTTGCTCTCGAGCTGACCAATCTCATCTGAAGCAGGGACCATAAAGACAAGAACTAAAAAGAAAGCTCCGGTAGGTTTTAGCCTAACGGAGCTTTCGTGTTTTTGGTGTTAGATTAATTATGTATTTTTACGTAATACAACCTAAAACATTAAATTACCCGCACTTCGGAGCTTTCACGGTAGAAGCTGGCAAGGTTTTAATGGTGGCCTGCAAATCTCTGATACGAGTGTTATGCGATGGGTGAGTTGAGAAGAATTCAGGTGGTTGCGCACCACCGGCTTTGCCCATATTTTGCCAAAGATCGACGCTCTGATTCGGGTCGAATCCCGCCTTTGCCATAAAGCCAAGGCCAACAATATCCGCTTCCGACTCTTGAGTTCTACCATAAGGAAGAATCACACCATACTGAACACCAACACCTAATGCCGCCATGGTCATTTGCTGGTATTGCTTGTATTCAGAGGCGCCGATTGCAACATTAGCAAGGGACAACCCTGCGTTGGTGAGTTGGCTTTGAGAGAGGCGTTCGTTACTGTGATCCGCTAGGACGTGAGCAACCTCGTGGCCAATAACGGTTGCGAGTTGGTCTTGGTTTTTAGCGACTTTCAACAGTCCTGTGTATACGCCAATTTTGCCACCGGGTAACGCAAAGGCGTTCACTTGGTCACTATCAAAGACAACCACTTCCCAATCTTTAAACCCAGCTTGTGGTGGAATGGTATCAGTGATTTGTTTTGCAACACATTGAACGTATGCATTGGTTTTCTTGTCTTTGCTGATCGGGATCTCTTTCTTCATTTGATCAAACGATTTTGCACCAAGTGAAGACATTTCTTGATCAGAAAACATTAAAATCTGATTGCGGCCAGTAGGGGAAGAACTGCACGCTGTTAAGCCAGCTATAGTGAAAAGCACTGATGCTTTAATCCATGTTCTCATAGTGGGGTCCATATAAATATTTTCTGTTTTGTACCAATAGTATAACGCTTAGTAAAGAAACTTTAAGCCATTATGTTGATCACGTTGAGCGATGTGTTTCGTCTTGAAGTGATGTTACGATCGGGACTATCCTAGAGGCACTTCAAATCGAGATTACCAGTGGTTGTAACTGGTTAGAATAAGAGCGAAAACATGAGTATTTGGAAAAAGCCAATGAGCTTGGAGGTTCTTAACGCTACGTCTAAGAACACCATGATGGAACATCTGCAAATCGTCTATACCGACTTCACTGACGACTCGCTTACCGCGACCATGCCTGTGTGCAGCTTTACTCATCAGCCATTAGGGATGCTTCATGGTGGTGCATCGGTTGTGTTAGCAGAAACGTTAGGCTCACTTGCCGCTAATTTCTGTGTGGGCGAAGGCAGTTACTGCGTTGGCTTAGACATTAATGCCAACCATGTGCGTGCGATGAGAAGCGGTTACGTTATTGGGACGGCTACAGCAGTGCATTTAGGCGTATCTACACAAGTTTGGCAGATCAATATTACCGACGAACGAGAACGTTTGGTTTGCACCAGTCGTTTGACCATTGCAGTCAAACATCAAAAAGAAAAGACAGCGTAATTCAACGAAGGTAAGGCATGGTTATCGAATTTTCTCTGGGTAAGATCATCGCAACCCAACGTGAAATTGTCATCAAGTTAGCCGGTTCGGGTATGGTTACGATGCAAGCCCAAACTGATGCAATTCAATTGCTTGGTCGTGGTGCGAATGTGGTGTTAGCACATGGCGCAGAAACAAAATGGTCGATCAAACTCGACGATGAAGATCAATTACGCCAAGTAGCGCAAGAAATTGGTATCGACATTCAATAATTTCACTTCCGAGGTTTGCACTTTTTGCAAAAAATGAGGAAACTTAGTTTATCGCAATGAAAACTAAAATTTCCTCTTTATGAGCAGTCCTCGTTTACGTGTTCAATTCGAAACACTGTTTGAAAAATTTTCTGGTAATGACACGGAAGTTCAACTCGAAGACATTACCGAAGCGCTCTTTTGTACTCGACGTAATGCCCGAATCGTTCTCAATAAATTAGAGGAAGAAGGGTGGATTGAGTGGCATCCTGCCGCTGGTCGAGGAAAACTCTCTAAACTTGTCTTTAAACGCAATCGTAGTGACGTGAGTGAAAACTTGGCTCGTCGTTATCTTGATGAAGGAAAAATTGGGCAAGCTTTAGAAGCGTTAGACAATGATGCCGCCAAACTGACTCAGGTAATCCAAGGCTACCTTGGTTTGCAGCACCGTCAGGGTGAGCAAGTCGTCCGTTTGCCTTACTATCGGCCATTAGCCATGTTGAATCCTCAGAAACCGATGCGTCGGTCTGAGCAACATATTGCCCGACAAGTATTCAGCGGTTTGACTAAGCTAGACGACAACGAACAACTGCAGCCGGATTTGGCGCACTATTGGGAAGCGCTATCCGATACCCATTGGCGTTTTTATTTGCGCCGAGGTGTTCGTTTCCATAATGGAGAGTTGCTCACGACGGACTGTGTTATTGAAAGCATTTCTGCATTGAGTGGCTTGAATCTGTTTTCTCATATAGAAAAAGTGATTTCACCAGAACCGTGGACGGTGGACATCCATCTTGTACGTCCTGATAAGTATTTGCCCCTCGCGTTGAGTGAGTCTCAGGCGAAAGTCCTGCTTCCCAAGACGCTTCGCTCAGAAGAGTTTGATCGAAAACCCGTCGGTACAGGGCCATTTCAAGTCAAAGTAAACGATGACAAACGACTAATATTAACAGCGTTTGACGGTTATTTTGGACTACGTCCGCTACTTGACCAAGTCGAAGTCTGGGTGATTGATGAAGCGTACTCTTCGATGGTTTACCCAAGCTTGTCAAAACCACAAATGGACAAACAAGCCTCCACCGACGAAGTCGAACTGGACCCAGGCTGTACCTTTTTACTACTCAATAAAAACAAAGGGATAGCGAAAGATCCACGTTGGGCAGAGTTCCTAAGTCAGGTATTGAACAGCTATCAAATTTACTCTCTTGTGCCACAAGATAAGGTCATCGAACTCGGAGTGCTTCAAGCGTTTGGATTGAAACCTGGTTGGATAGATCTTAAGCCGACAATGGGAGGTGATGCGCCTCAAAAAGAGAAAACGATTTGTGTTGCTTATCAGAAAAAACACCCAATGTTTCCGGTCATCGGGAAGGCCATTAAAACACTGTTAAAGCCGCATGGTATCGATGTAGATTTCATTCGCTATGATACTCAGCCGCCTTCCCCAGAAGAAGTGGATATTTGGATTAAAGCCATGGGCATTGCCACAAATCGCAATGATGCACTAGCAGGTTGGCTACTAGACTACAGTGATATCGATAAATTTAGCGCAGGGTACGACTTTTCTGGATGGGCAACGCTGGTGGATCAGTGGCGAGCAGGGCAACACAATGATTTTCCTGCACGAGAGCTTGGTCGACAATTAGTGAAAAGTTGCCAAGTCATCCCGATGTTCCACTGCTGGCTTGGCGTAAACAAAGACCACAGTGGCGCATTACAAAACGCCAAATGCAACGCACTAGGCTGGTTCGACTTTAGCAATGTATGGGTAAAACCAGAAATAGAGAAAAATGGCGAAACCGAATAAAAAACAACCGACAAAAACCGTCGAAATATACTGCGCAAAATGCAAAGCTCAGCTGTTTAAATACCGTAAAGGAGGAAAGGGTGCTTTGGTCAAATGTTTTAAAGAACGTATTGTCGAAGACTTCACTAAAGTGCCTTGTGTTTGTCCAGGTTGCGAGCAAGAGTTTGCACGAGATACGTTGGTAAGAGGAACGCCCGCCTTCAAGATGATTGGCGGTAAGGTCACGATGAAATAAGAGTCAGTTATGAGCGAACAACACGATTACTGCATGGTACTGAGTACAGCGGGTACACAACAAAACCGAGATGAAATTATCAAAGGTCTACTAGAGGCTAAACTCGCTGCGTGCATTCAAACTATGCCAATAGAAAGTCATTATGTGTGGAAAGGGGAAATTTGCAGCGATAACGAATGGCTCATGGTGATTAAGACGCGGCGTGATTTGTATGCATTAGTGGAAGACAAAATAAAAGACCTGCACGAATATGAAGTTGCTCAAATCGTACAGGTCCCAATTGTCGAAGGGTTTAATCCGTATTTAGAATGGCTTCGCCAATCGACGTTGAGTTGTCAGTAATAACAAAGAAACTATCGCACCCATGGTGTCGCACAACATGTCTTTCTGGGCATCCCAAATATCGCCCTGTGATCCCAGAAAGGCAATGCCTTCATCTCCACCCGCAATCGCGGCGTACCACCATTCAATGATCTCGTAGCCAGCCGCTAACGACATGATTGCAAACAAAGCAAACCAAGAAGCGAAGCTTGCGCTGATTTTCTTTTTATTAATCAGATATTCAGCGATTGGGTATGCGTATAAGCCAATAGAAAAGTGCGCGACTCGGTCGAAGTTGTTGCGCTCAGATCCAATCAAATTGTTAAACCAGTCAAAGGGGACTTCTGCGAACGTGTATTTTGCGCCAATGGTATGTAAGCAAAGCCAAATGAACATCAATACGTAAGCGGTGTTACTGAATTGGTAACGAATAGACAGTGCCCAAATCGCGATGAGAATACCAATGGCTGGTACGATTTCGGCAAACCACACCGCTCGAGAGCTCGGCTCTAACGCTGAAAACAGAAATACGACGGCATAGAAAATGGTTAAACCCAATAAGGTAGAAGTATTCTTCATAGAGAAATTGATCCTTCAATTAAATACTGACGTTATGATTACACTTAATTGAACGCTGTGCAATTGTTTGTTTTATCAAAATAATGATTACTGTTTTTGTTGATATATTGGCAAACTGCTCAACAATAAAACGTTTGCGCGGAAACATTTCATTAAAGTTTGATTTACAACATGCCCATCCATAGAATTCACGATTCAGTCTAATAAAAAAGAAGTAAAGTCATGAAACTGGAAACTGTCGATTATCTTGCTGACGATGCTGCTCAACAGTTCGTCACCTCACTACGTGAAACTGGGTTCGGTGTATTAAAAAACCACCCAATCCCACAAGAGCTGGTCGAGTCAATTTACAAAAACTGGTACGAGTTTTTCAGCTCAGCGCAAAAAAACGATTTCCAATTTAATGTTGAAACACAAGACGGTTATTTTCCACCTTCTGTTTCTGAAGTTGCGAAAGGCCACAGCGTAAAAGACATCAAAGAGTACTTCCATGTATACCCATGGGGTCAGATCCCTGTGCAGCTAGAAAAAGAAATCTTAGAGTATTACGAACGTGCGAACGCATTTGCTCAAGAATTACTTGGCTGGGTAGAAGAGTACGCACCGAAAGAGGTTCAAGAGAAGTTTTCTATTGCGCTGTCTGAAATGATCAACAATAGCGACAAAACATTGCTACGCGTTTTGCATTACCCACCAATGACGGGTGAAGAAGAACCGGGAGCAATTCGCGCTGCGGCTCATGAAGACATCAACTTACTCACGGTGCTGCCTGCGGCAAATGAGCCGGGCTTGCAAGTTAAGAGCAAAGAAGGTGATTGGTTAGATGTGCCTTGTGACTTTGGTAATATGATCATCAACATTGGTGACATGCTACAAGAAGCGTCAGGGGGTTACTTCCCATCAACGACACACCGAGTCATCAACCCAACGGGTGGTCGTCAAGAGAACTCCCGCATTTCTTTGCCGTTATTCCTCCATCCAAAGCCTGATACAGTGCTTTCGGAACGTTACACAGCACATAGTTACCTGATGGAACGACTACGAGAACTCGGCGTTATTTAAATCAATGAGATCTTCGTTCAAAAGGCCGACCGTTTCTTGCTGTCGGCCTTTTTGTGTTTATGGTACAAATTGACTAGCTTTAGAGAATAAACCGAGAAAACAAAGAGGATACATGGACGAACAACATGACGTTTGCCAACGTGGTCATCATGATATGGAAAATCCATTGTTATGGCCGATCCTCGAAATCCTCAAAAAGAAACCTTCAGGCTGGAAAGTGCATACTCTAGCTCATGAATTGAGTGAGCATGGTTACATTGCCCAATTAGACTCATCTCCAGATAAAGATCTCTTCAAACGTAACTTCTTGTTGATGAATGCGCTCTTTCAATTACAAGAAACGTTATATCCAGAAGGTTGGCTGCAAGTTGAAGCCATGGACATCGTGTTAATGTCCTCATTAGAAGCTACGCGCCATACTATCGATACGACGAATCCGTTACGAGAATACTACCTCGACTGGAGTAATTATGAAGCCAACGAAGGAGAGGTACGCCGATTGCTGAATGACTTTTGGAATCGCTATCAACACTTCATTGGTGGCTCATCCAGTTCTTGTATTGATAGGTCCAAAGCGTTGAGTCTGTTTGAGTTAGGGCGCGACGCGACAAGAGTGGAGATCCGTAAGCAATGGCGAAAATTAGCGTTGCGTTGGCATCCAGATAGAGAAAACGGCAGCGCAGAACGCTTTCGTGTGCTGTGTGATGCGTGGAACGTATTAAGAAACGGATAGTTAACTAGAAAACAGTTGAACATAAAAAGGCAGCGGTGAAACGCTGCCTTATTTAATTCTTCTTTAGGTTCTTGAACGATAGAATCAGTTGGTTGGCTTAAACTGAGATTTACGCATGCGGTTTAACGCTGCCATTACGTCAAGTGTACGTGGCTTAGCTAGATCGCCTTGCTTAGGTAAGTTTGCGTGCCATTCGCCAACTAGCATGTCATCAATCTCTTTCGCAGGGTTGTTACACCAACCTGGAAGTTGCGCTAACTGGAACCACAGCCAGCCAATGGTGTTCACTTCATCCGCGGATTCTAGTTGCTCCAAAGCACTTAAATCAGCGAACTCTTTACCGAAGCGAAGTGAATCTTTGCCTTTTGCATTTACGCGGAATTTGCCATCCATCAAAATGTTCATTAACGCGACACGATTAAGTGCACGCGGACGGAACGTTTGCAGAGGCTCTTCAGATTCGTTATGACGCTGAGTAGGGTGCTGAGCTATCACTTGTTTGGCTTTTTCTGTCACGTTAACCGCTTGGTAATCGTGCATTTGAATGACGGTGTCTGCAACGTCTAAGTAATCACCAGATCCCCCCATAACAATAATGGTTGATATCTGCAGCTCATTACGTAATTGGCCAATGCGATCTACAAGGGGAGTAATTGGCTCATCACCTTTTGCAACCAATGCCTGCATACGCTCATCACGGATCATAAAGTTAGTCGCTGACGTATCTTCATCAATAAGCAGTGAGCTTGCACCGGCTTCAATTGACTCTTGTAACCAAGCGGCTTGAGAGGTTGAGCCAGATGCATCTTGAGTAGAAAAGTCGGCGGTATCTTTGCTCATTGGTAAGTGGTTGATGTAGTTCGACAAGTTCAAGTGATGAACACAACGGCCGTCTTCTGCACGAATCTTCATCGCGTTTGCATCGGTAACAATGTACTCACGGCCATCACCTGGAATGTGGTCGTAAATAGAACGCTCAATTGCATTCAATAACGTTGATTTACCATGGAAGCCACCACCAACGATCAATGTAATTCCTTTTGGAATACCTAGGCCTGTTACGTAGCCTTTGTTAGGGGCGTGGAGTGTAACTTGAAGGTCTTCAGGGGCTTTGAATTCGACCGCTTCTTTCATTGGTAGATCGCAGTTACCTGCGATACGAGGAAGAATGCTTCCATTCGCAACGAAAGCTACGAGATTGTTCACTTCCAATTGTTCACGCAGCGCCGCTTGATCTTCCACCACTTGGCAGTGCTCTAACAAGGCTTCTTTGTCTAGCTCACGTTCCAGCGTTGCACGGCGGATGAATTTTGGTAGATGGAAAGTCAGAATGTTATTGGCTTTTTTACCAAGCACTTGACGTCCTTCCGCAGGAAGGTTCACGCGGAAACGTAATTCAATACCTTCTTCAGTAAAAAGGACTGCCGTGTTGTCTAGCACGGTCTGGCCGCTTAGCGAGATAGTTACCGTATTCTCTTGTTTCGCAAATTGCTCAAAGCTGCGTGCAATGAAATCACGCGCTGCACGTTGGAAAGCTGGAGATTCATCTTTTAGCCATTCAAGGCCAGTGAGTGACCAAGCACGAGTTGCACGCAAGCGAGAAGCAGAAGCGTATGGGTCGCCTTGTACATGATCAATGTACAGATTGAAATCATCGAAGTCGTATTGACCCTTGATTTGCTGGTAAGCGCGGTAGTTCTGCTTTTCGATTTTTTTTAGCGTGGCAGTCAACTGATCCATGAAGATATTGGCCTTTTTATTGGAAGCGGGCGGCGATTATAGAAACCACCGCAAGCAGAGTAAAGCAAATGCTTAGGAAGAATAGGTGTATTGACCACCCAAGAGGTTTTGATTAAACAAACTTTGCTCAAATTCGTTACAAGGCATAGGCTTGCCATAAAGAAAACCTTGCCCAATGTCGCAGCCTTCGCCAATTAAAAATTGTTCTTGCTGGGCGGATTCAATGCCTTCTATGACGACTTGTAACTCCAACTTTTTAGCGATGTGTATGATAGAACAAATAATGGCACGGTCATCATCGGACTTATCCATTTGCTGAACAAAGCTTTTATCGATTTTAATCGCATCAAACGGGTATTTCTTTAGGTAACTGAACGACGCGTATCCTGTTCCAAAATCGTCGAGTGACAGCGTCACGCCTAAGTTGTGGAGTTTATTCAATGTATTACGAGCAACAACCTCATCAGCAATGAGAGCGCTTTCGGTGACTTCAAGTTCTAGAAAGTGAGCGGGCAGATGGAAGGTTTCAAGAAGGTGTTCAATTTGTTCCGCAAAATTGACGTTCTGCAACTGGATGGGTGATACGTTAACGGCAATCTTAAAGTTATCCACTAACTCAGACCATTGCTTAGCTTTGTCGATGGCGGTGCGTAGTACAAACGAACCGACTTCAAATATCAAACCATTTTGTTCTGCCATATGAATGAGAGCCTCATTCGAAACATCGCCTAATACTGGATGACGCCAGCGCAGTAGGGCTTCTGCACCGATCCACTTGTGAGTATGGGGCAGTACTTTGGGTTGAAAATAAAGCATTAAGTCGTCGTTTCTAACTGCTTGGAGTAGGTAGCTTTCTAGTTGGTTATGGTTATTGAGTTCTTGTGTATGGCTTTCGCAGAAGTAACTGTAGGGTTCACCTGACTCTTTACAGAGCAGCATCGCGTAGCAAGCGTTTTGTAGCAGTTGTTTGGAATGGCTGTTTCTGTGCGCTTGAACAACCCCAATGTAAGAGTGTAAATGGACCTCGGTATCTTCGATGTAGAAATTACCAACACTTACATGTGTGATATCTTCTAGCAGTTTCTGGACTTTGTTTTCGACATCTTCTCCCGATACGACAATCACAAGGTCATTGGAGCTTGGTCGACCCGTGACAAAATAACTGGTTTCGTTATGGCCCAAGCGAAAGCGAAATTCTTTGAGTACCTCATCAAAACCTTCAAAGCCAAATTTTGTCTGTATGCTTCGTGCGTTGCTGAATCCTACGTTAATCACTGCAAGCGCTTCGTGTTCATGATTCAATGTTTCTAACGTGCTATCGAGGACTTTCTCTAAGGCGGAACGGTTTAAAAAGCCTGTACCTTGGTCGTGTGTTTTTTGGTAACTCACTTGCTTTTCTGCGGCTTTACGGCGGTCGATTTCTTTGGTTAAGGAATAGCTGAGTTGTGCTAGGTCAGTGGTCCGAGTTTCGACTCGGCTTTTAAGTTCACTGTTTAGTCTCATCAGCTTGTGTTGTTGAAAAACCACCGCAAGCTGCGCTTCGATGGACTCTTTGAAAGTATTTAAAAGCTGCCGATAAGTTGCGTTGTATTGATTTTCTTTGGAGTCGAGCATGCAGATCGTTCCAAATGTTTCCCCATTTGGCCAGTAAAGGGGCAAGCCGCAGTAAGAAATCATACCAAGCTTAATATCAGGATTATTTTTCCATTCGTCATCGAGCAAAGCGTTGGGTACCATGAGCTCCCTTTTGTGTTCAATGACATGTTCGCAATAGAGGCCGTGTCCAAGTCCTTCTTTATCACCGACTTTGTAAGGGTTATTTTGTGTCTCGCTGGTGGTGTTGACTTCGATATGGTTAGGGTGGATGCGCATGATGAGCGTGGTCGGAACATTAGCAATTTGTGCGAGAAGGTTGACGATGTTTTGCCAACTTTTCTGCATGGACTCCGGGATCTTATAATCTAAAGTTTGCAATGTTCCCATAAGGTATCCTTCCCGAACGTTCACTTCCTGTGAATGGAGGTTTGTTTTTATTCTTGTGTTGAGGCTGCTATTTAACCACTCGTTAAGATTAAGTATAGGGGTGGGAGATTTCGAAACAAAAAAAAGTCCTGAAAACCGTTCAGGACTTTGAATTACTTGGCGCTATCTCACCTATGAGACAAGCTGTTGGCTACGGCTTGAGTGCTTTTAATGTTTTTAAAGAGATGTCTTGTGAGTAATCCACGCCTTCAAAGTTAAACCCGTTCAGCTTCATGAACTCATCTTTGAAGCCTCCATAATCGCCAAGCTCTTTAAAATTGTCTGCGTTCATTTGTTCAAGGATGGCAGAGACCTCTTGTTGAACTTGTGGATCTAACTCAAGATCATCAATACGGATCAAGCGTTCACCATCGACGGGTACTTTTTCTTGGTCATACAGCTTAGTTGTGAATAAACGTTGCATTTGCTCAATACATCGTTCGTGTGTGCCTTTCTCTTTCATCACGCGATAAAGCGCTAGTAGATAAGGGCTCAACGCCGGTATGAATACACTCGCTTTGGTGACTAAAGCTTTACACACCGTCGCGTGTGCGCTACCGCCGAAGTTAGCCATTTTCAAATTCAACGAATGGCTGGTTTGGTGTAAGTCTACCTTTGCTCGGCCCAACGTACCGTCAAGGTAGATAGGGTGAGTTACTTCTGGGCCCATGTAAGAGAAAGCAATGGTTTTACAGCCGTCAGCAACCGATTCTGAGTTGATTAAAGCATCAATCCAACTTTCCCAGTCATCACCGCCCATGACTTTGATGGTCGCTGCCGCTTCTTCTTCGGTTGCTGGTTCAAGCGACGATTCAACCCATTGATCGTTCTCTAGCATAATTGAAGCGCCAGTGACTGACTCGCCGATAGGTTTGATGACACTGCGCCAAAACTCTTCTGAATTCGGCATAGGGCGAACACCCGTAGCCAAGCTGTAAATAACTAAGTCAACTTCACCTTCAAAGTAGGTTTCAATCGCTTCAATCACTTGATTACGGACTGTATCCGAAAAGGCATCACCAACGATGTTGATGGCTGTACGGCCATGATGTATTGCTTCTTCTTTAAAAAAGATATTGTTGTACCAACCTGCGCTACCAACCCCTTTGTCTGACGGGCCGCGTTCAAAAGATACGCCAATTGTGTCAGCTTCTGCGCCACCAAAGGTTAGGGCGATACGAGCGGCCAATCCAAAGCCGGAGGAAGCACCAATGATCAAAACCCGCTTTGGGCCTTTTTTGATTTGTGGCGCTTGTTTTACGAAATCAATTTGCTCTTTGATGGAAGCACGGCAACCATATGGATGCGACGAACGAGCTACAACACCTTGAATTAACGGTTCTATTTGCATTTTTATTATGTGACCTTGGTGAATAAGATTCAGATAAGAGTAACGTAAAGTTAGGTAAAACTTATTGAGCTAGACCAGTAAAATTAGAGATGTTTAACCAATTCTTCCGCGACAAAGTCGGCAATAAAAGGCTGAGCCTCTGGTTTAGGGTGTAGGCCGTCGGACATCATCCATTCTGGTTTGATGATTACGTGCTCTAGGAAGAAAGGCATCAACTCAACTTGTTGATGTTCTGCGAGCTTAGGGTAGATATCGTAGAACATGTCACTGTAGCGTTTACCGTAATTAGGCGGTACACGGATTTGCATCATGATCACATTCGCACCAGAATCTTTGATCATGGTAATCATTTTCGATAGGTTCGACGTAATAAGCTTAGGTGGGAAGCCTCGAAGTCCGTCATTAGCGCCTAGCTCGATGAGTACAACGTCAGGAGAGTGTTGCTTCAATAACTGGGGTAAGCGGGCCAAGCCGTTTCCCGTGGTGTCACCAGAGATACTGCCGTTAACAACTTTTACATCTTGGCCATGTTCTAATAACGCGTCTGGGAGTAAGCTAGGCCAACTCTCCTCGATCGGCATTTGATAGCCAGCGCTCAGACTGTCGCCCAATACAAGAAGCTTTTCGCTCGCCATAGCGGTCGCGGAAAGACTAAGAAAGAGAACTAAGGAAAGTATACGAATCATGCAAACACCTGTACTTAAAGCACCTATTGTTCAAGCGAATTTGGTTTCTAAACAAGTTTCTACTAATCAAGAACAATTAACAATCCTTAAAAATGTAAACGTCGACATTAGAAAGGGAGAAAAAATCGCCATCGTGGGTACGTCGGGAGCGGGTAAATCGACGCTGATGACACTGCTTGCTGGCCTAGATACTCCAACATCGGGTGAAATTACATTATTAGGGCATGAGCTTTCCAAATTGGACGATGAAGCTCGCGCTAAAATCCGAGCAGATTCGTTGGGATTCGTATTTCAAAGCTTTCTTCTTATCCCAAGTCTCAGTGCGTTACGTAATGTCACTCTTCCTTGTCTCTTACGTGGTGAGGCTGAGAATGATGCAAGAGCGACTGAATTGTTAACCGCGGTTGGTTTGGAAAAGCGACTTGACCACTTACCGAGCCAACTATCAGGGGGTGAGCAACAACGCGTCGCACTTGCAAGAGCGTTTATGACCCAGCCGGAGTTGTTATTTGCTGACGAACCAACTGGTAACCTAGACCATCAAACCGCAGAGAAAGTCATCGAGCTGTTATTCGACCTCAACGAGCAACATGGAACGACCTTGATTCTTGTCACCCACGACAGTCATTTAGCAAGCCGTTGTGACCGTGTTTATCGAATGGAAGCAGGTGAAATGATAGAGGAGGTGGCATGTCCGTAATTTCTTCAAGCGAACAAGGTTCCGACCAAGGGCACGTTAACCCTAAACAATCACCAAATAAGAGTCTTATCCGCTGGAGTTTAGGTGAAATACGCCAAGGTAACTTATGGCCCATCAGTGTGGCATTGGTATTGGTGATCGCTAGCATTTTCGCATTATCGGCACTGGCGGAGCGAATGGAGCAGGTGATCATTAAACAAGGTAAGGATGCGTTAACTGCTGACGCTGTTTTTGTCTCTGCCAATCCGATCCCAGAACCGCTTCTAGCGAGCACACAAGCGCTAGAACGTTCAACTATGACGCGGTTTGCGACCATGGCTTTTAGTGAGAATGGGATGCAGTTGATTACCGTAAGGGCGGTTGATGAAAACTACCCACTTATGGGTGACCTAGTACTGGATAGTAATGAGTCAGGTCATGTAACGCAGAACCAACTGTGGCTTGATGAACGTATTATGGCCCAGCTAGAAGTGAGTAAAGGTGACGTTGTCACGATAGGCGATGCTGATTTTACGGTTTCAGGCGCTGTATTAATGGAACCGGGGCTGAGTTTTAATCCTTTCCAACAAATGCCTTCCGCCTACATAAGTTCGTCAGACGTGGTCAAAACGGGCGCAATACAAGTTGGTAGTCGAGTACAATACCGATTGTTTCTGAAAGGTGACGACGCGACTCTTACTAAATTGCAAGACAGCACCCAGCTTTCACCCAGTGACCGTTGGCGAACACAAGACACCGCAAGTCGCAGTAATGAAGTATTCGACCGCACGACTCAATACTTATCTCTTACCGTTGCTATTGTCATCATAATGGCGGCAACTACATTAGTATTAACGTGTCAAAGTTACGTGAACAGCCGCACGCAGACTATTGCGATGTTAAAGAGCTTAGGGGCAAGTCGTCGCTGGATTGAAAAATGGCTTTTAATACAAGCTACGATTCTGTTGGTGAGTGCAAGTGTCGTCGGCATCTTGCTTGGCAGTGGGTTAGAGTACCTATTGCGAATCCCACTGAGAGACTTGCTGCCAAATCCATTACCTAGTTACGGCGTCACACCAATACTTGTGTCTGTCGCTTCTGCCATATTGATCACGGTGCCTGCACTTGGGATTCCACTACTTGGCCTTATCAAAACTCCCGCCTTAGAAGTGCTCCAGCAAGGGACTGCAAAACGTTCATGGAAGCGTATGTTGTTAGTTTTGGTCCCAGTGGTTCCTCTATTGGTTATTTATGCCAATAACACGTTGGTGTGGATAGTCTTAGCTGGTATTGCGGCATTATTTATTGTGTTAGCGGCGGTGAGCGTTGGACTAACCAAATTATTTGCACGGATATCAACACGCCCTGCAATGAAACTGGCTTTAAGTCGTATCAACAGAACGCCGCTTACGAGTGGACTTCAGTTTGGTGCGTTATCGTTATCTCTAATGTTGCTTTCTATTATCTGGTTGGTGCGCAGCGATATTCTGGCTGACTGGGCGAGGACTCTTCCAGCTGATGCCCCGAATGTATTTGCTTTAAATATTGCAGACTATGAGTTAGATAGCTATCTGGAAACGTTAGATAAAAACCAAGTGACACGGTCACAAGCGTTCCCAATTATTCGTGGTAGATTGACCGAAATTAATGGCGAGAACGTTAAGGAAATCGAGTATCAAGGCGAAGGGTCTGATGCGATTCGTCGTGAACTCAACCTGACATGGGGCGATGTGTTACCTGAATACAACGAAGTGCTTTCTGGTGAGTGGACGAATAAGGACAGCGTCTCAGTCGAAGCTAAAGTTGCAGAGGACTTAGGGATAGAGCTGGGTGATACACTTCGCTTTGTGATTAACAGCCAGAATTTCGATGCAACGGTTGATAGTATCCGACATGTAGAATGGCGAGATATGAAGCCCAATTTCTACTTCATTTTTTCTTCGGATGTCATGGCTAGCTTACCTGGCTCCTATTTGATCAGTTATCGTATTAGCGAAGATGATGATGCGTTACTAACTTCAATGTCTCGCGCTCATCCAACGGTTTCGGTTCTTGATATTCGTACGATGGGAGACAAGATACAAGAACTCGTACAACAAATCGTCTCTGCTATTACTATTCTCGCTCTATTGGGTGTTGTTGCTGGTTTATTACTGATCTTTACGCTGTTAAGGCTGAGCCTCTCTCAACGACAGCAAGAAATTCGCTTGTATCGTACCTTGGGAACAAGTAAAAAACGGATCAATACCACGTTGTGGGCGGAGTATGGGATCATGGCCGTTGTTGCGAGTGGTGTAGCCGTCATAGCTGCAGAGCTTTGTGTCGCCGCTGTGATGAAATATGGCTTTGATCTGAACCCACAGATCCACCCAGAATTGTGGATAGCTTTGCCTCTGGGTACGTTTGCTGTTCTAGCCTTAGTGGTGATGAGTTTATTGAAAAGATTGTTAACCCCTGTAAACACTTAATGCAACGTGAGTTAGTCACAGCGGAAGCGCTCTATGACAGTTTTATTTTAGTTATCCACAAAAACAGTGGATAACTTTTTGGATAACTGAAGTGGTCGAAAAGTAGGGTGTTTCCGCAGGCTTTACACCATGGGTGTTGGAGCAAAATTATTATGCACATGCCCCTAAAAATTCGCTTTCTCAACAACCTCGTCAAGCATTTTTTTTCGAAATTTTTTGCTCTTAAAAGTAACTTTTGACGTATACCGTTAACAAATGCAAACCCATGAACTTTTTGTGATTTTAATCATGCTCAAAGGCGAGTAGAATCAACATTAAGTAAAGATTTCTCCTTATAAAAATTTCAGTGAAGCAATGAAGTCTGAGTTTCCAAATCGTAAAGATAAACATATCGCAGTAATCGGTGGTGGCGTTGCAGGGGCAACCGCTGCTATCCATTTTGCAGAGCTAGGTTTTCAGGTATCGGTGATCGAGAAGGGTGTTTCGCTCGTTAATGGCCCACCCATCTGTCATTTACATGCTGGTGGTAACCTATATCGGGAAATTTCTGAGCAACATTGCCTAGATCTTTTAACGCAGTCTGTTGATACAATTCGTTTGTATCCTCACTCATTGAATATTCGACCAACCGTCATTGCAGTGCCTCACTCCGATGGTGGAGAACCTACTACGCTCATCCCTCGTTTAGAGACCATCAAAAGCGCCTATCAGTCTCTTGTTAAGCAAGACGCCCGAAATCAAGTTTTGGGAGATCCAGAAGCGTATTACAAGCTGTATTCAAAAGAAGCGTTATTAGCTTTAGCTGACGGTATTCAACCAGAGAACCCTCAAACGATCGATGAGTGGTGTATTCCATTTGCACAACATGCCGATCTAGACACGTTGAAGTACCCAGTCGTCGCAGTACAAGAGTATGGTTGGAGTGTTTTCCGATTAGCTGCTGTTGCCAACATGACGCTGGCACAGCTTCCGAATGTTCAGGTATATACTCAAGCTGAGCTGAAAGATGCGTCATGGAATGGTGATACATGGTCGTTATGCTTCCAACAAGACGGAATAGATAAGCAATTGTATTGCGACTATCTCATCAATGCTTGCGGCTTCGAAACCGGTGAAGTTGATGACTCCATCGGCGTAAAACGAGATCGGCTTGTTGAATTTAAAGCGGCTTATGTGACTCGTTGGGAAGCGTGTAATCAGCAGTGGCCAGAAGTTATCTTCCATGGCCCTCGGGGAACAGACAAGGGTATGGCGCAACTGACGCCTTACGGTAACGGCTACTTTCAATTGCATGGTATGACGAAAGGCATCACATTGTTTGATGATGGTTTGGTCGAGAGTAGTGCTGAGTCTGCGCAACCGGTGTTACCAACACGCTTACTTTCTAAGATACGCAACGGTTGGCGGCAAGAGGTTCTTGAAGAGCGCACTGACAATGCGATTCAGCATATGGCGCAATTTATTCCAGATTACAATACCGCGATAAAAGGTGGTAAAGCTTTATTTGGTGCTCAGCAGATACCGGGCACTGATCCTGTGCTTCGTGCTGCTGATGTTACGTTTGAAGATAACCATTATGCACGTGTTGAGGTGGTTAAAGCTTCATCGACCTTACTAGCAGCGCAAAAAATGGCGCAATACTGGTTTGATATCGAGCCAAGTAGCCATGTTGAGAGTCAACATCCTGATGCGGTCAAGTGGACCGCAGAAGAAGTCGAACAGTTTGCTATCAAGCTCACTCAACAACGTGGTTACCCACAAGCATTAGCTGAGCGCTACGGCATGTAAATTTGACTTTACTGCAAATATCCTCATGGATAATGTTTAACGAAGTTAGGGCTCAGTACCCGAAAAACTGAGCCCACTGACACCAAACATCCTGCAAGCCTTTTCTATCTCCCTTAACAAAACTCACCGCTTGACCTGGCTTTGCTTGTGCTAAGCGCGGTAAATCAATTCTCGCAACGCAGCCAAATTTTGGATACCCCCCAATTGTTTGGTGATCATTCAGCAACACGATGGGATTACCATCATTTGGGATTTGAATTGAGCCTAGTGCAATGCCCTCAGATAAAATACCGTCATATGGCGGCATGATCGTTTTGCCTTCCAATCTATAGCCCATACGGTTTGAATTCGTTGAAATCGAAAAACGACTGGAATAGAAATCGTTGAGAGATTGTTGGGAGAAATCTTCGTGTTGATAGCTTTCGATCACTCTTAGCTTAATCGGTAGGTTGTAATCAGGTTTGAATCGGAACGTCATCTGCTTAGGTTTAGTATTCGGCAGTGAATGAGGGTGACATTCAACGATATCACCAACTTGAAGCGCTTCACCGTTTCCTTGCAAGCCTCCGAGCGCCTCACGAACGACCGTTGAACTGCTACCAAGATGCGTACTGACGCTAAAACCACCTTTGACTGCTAGATAAGCGCGCAGTCCATTTTTTGCCATACCAAATCGAAGTGTTTGACCTTTTTTTAAGGTGAAATCAGACCAATTGGCGATAGGTGAACCTTCAACAGAAGCATTTAAATCCCCACCACAAATTGCTAGGTGACAATCCGACAATGCTTTAAAGCTCGCATTACCGAGAGTAACTTCGATGACTGAGCAATTGACAGGGTTATTGAGTAGATGATTAGACCAACTGTATGCGTAATCATCCACTGGCCCACCTTGAGTAATTCCGATATGAGCTAAGCCAAAGCGTCCAAAATCTTGAATCAGAGAGAGCGCCCCTGGTTTTTCTACATATAATCCTATTCGACTCATAGAATACCTCCTAAGTTGAGGAATTCTTGTTTTGATATTGCACCAAATGTGACCTTGTCTCCTACTTCGAAAGGGATAAAGGGAGGGGTATCCACAAAGAGGGAAATAGGGGTTCTGCCGATGACGTTCCAACCTCCAGGGCTATCAGAAGGATACACCGCTGTTTTAGAGTCAGCGATTGCGACACTTCCAGCTGGAACGTGCGTTCTTGGGGTTTGATGCCTTGGTATTTGAATGCGTTCTGCTACGTCAGAAAGGAATGCAAAGCCAGGGGCAAACCCAATTGCAGAGACAGTATAAACCACTTGCGTGTGCTGTTCGATAAGCTCTGTCAGCGTTAACCCTTTGAGTTCAAACCGTTTAAGATCAAGAGCGGTTTCTTCAGAATAGTAGACTGGGATAGAAATGTAATTTGGCTGTTTGTTGTCCATGGACTGAACGTCGAAACGAGAGATGAGATGTTGAAGCTCATTTAAAATCGACGCTTCTTGAATTCGAAAGGGCAAATAATCTATCAAGATGGTGCGGTAAGATGGGACCACGTTCATGACGATCATATTTAACTTGTCAACAATCTGATGTGCGAGTTCGCCAATGTGCTCAACGGTAATAGGTTCTTCGAAGCGAATAAGAATACTGCACTCTGATATCGGTGAGATAGAAAACTGCCCTTGATTCATTAATTTCCTCCGGTGTAGAGACTCTGACGTATTTTTTGTATCAACGTGATCGATTCTTCATTGTCTCCATGTACGCAAATGGTATCGGCCTCTAAGAGAATGTATTGGCCTGAAGCCGTTTTTACTCTGCCTGATTCTGCCAGCATTTTAACTTGCTCAAGAATGGTGTGTTCTGTGTTTAATACCGCGTTAGGGTGGGTTCTAGGAGTGAGTAAACCGTCGTCTTGATAACGTCGATCTGCAAACGCTTCAAAGAGCAAAGGAACATCGAAATCATCAGCAATCTCAAGGTATTTTTCATTCTCTTGTGAAGCAAGGATCATTAAAGGGACTTTGAACAATGCGGCCGCTTTGACTAAGGCCAAGAAAACACCGTCATTTGCCATCATATCGTTGTATAACGCACCATGAGGTTTGATGTAACCAATGTCCGTGTATTGCGCTTTGCACAGTGCCTGCAGCGCGCCAACTTGATAAATCACCATGTTGGTAATGTCATCGTTGTTCATAGCCAAACTACGACGGCCAAAGCCCTGAATGTCGGGATAGCCAGGGTGAGCTCCAATTTCTACGTCGTGCTGGTTGGCTAGGGTAATCGTATCATGCATGACATTTGGGTCGGAGGCGTGGAATCCGCACGCGATGTTCGCCATATCAATATGTGGCATAACCGTTTCATCGGCGCCCATTTTCCACGATCCAAAGCTTTCGCCCATGTCGCAGTTAAGTGTCAGTTGCTGTTTATTCAATGTCATACGTTTCTATAAATCCGAACTATGCATGTAAAATGCAGGAAAATACGTTTAAGTTCAGTGACTAACTTCATTTTTCAGGTAGAAGACTAGCAGATGATAATCGATAAAGATCGTTTAGTAATTTGAAATGATCCGAAGTTTCAAGAAAATCATGTTTTATCAGTCTAATATCTGAGAATTACAGGTTCATTTCATCGATTGTCGTGTTAGTCTTGACTCTTCTTTTTGTGTGATAGCTTGCATAGCAACCATTGTGTCTTTTGGGTTGTCTTTTGCGACAGGAATATATATGTCAATACGAGCAAAGCTAATATGGCCGATACTCGCTTTCATCACGGTCATCTTTGTTACATCTCAGAGTTACACGTCATACATCACGTATCAGTCCGCCAAACATGAGCTCGTTGAGCAGACGAAAGTTCTTATTAATGATGTCTCTCATTCCATTAAAGATGCGCTCGCCACAAAGAACAAGCAAAAAGCACAAACCATTTTGGCTGATTTTTTGATGGAGCCAAACGTATCACTCGTCAAGTTGTATGACAAAAACAATCAGCCGTTTGCCGTTTTTGCGCTTGATGGCTTTTCTGCACCGAGCCCATCAGTTAAAGAGCGCAGCCGCTTGCATTCGTTAGGGTATGCGTTATCGGCTCATTTCCTTTATGTATTAGAGCCAATTATTCATGAAGGGCAAGTTATCGGTAGTATTCGTGTAACGTTATCTCAATTGCCGATGATGCAAGTAAGAGATGCGCTGTTACAAGATGGCTTATTGTTCTTGGTTATTCTCTTCGCTGGTGGTGTGACTTTTTACTTTGGTGTCGAACGACGAGTTCTTCGTCCACTGATTGAAGTGAACAGAGCATTACAGGATTTTGCTAACGGTCACCATTTGAGCGGACGTATTAATCATCGAGCAAAAGATGAAGTGGGGGATCTCGTTGCTTCATTTAACCTCATGGTCGATAAGCTACAAAAACGTGAGAAACAGCGTAAACACACATTAGATATACTTGAGCGCCGTAAGTCGTTTTCAGAAGAAGTGATTGACTCGATTCAATACGCGCTCATTGTGACGGATAACTTAGGAAGGGTCATCCATTGCAACAAGATGACTCACCATATATTTAAAGAAACGTTCCATAATTTGGAAACGGCGAACATCTGCGACTTGATTAAAACCAAAACACCCAACGAACTTAGTCAGATTCTGAGCCGCGGGTTAGAGTGTGATGATATACATCTACAAAGTGATTTGAACGAGCAACAATTGAGTCTTACGAGTCGACGCCTATCTAAACACGGATATTTGTTGTTTGCGATTCAAGATATAACCGCCATCGAAGAGGCGATGAATCGCCAAAAAGTTGCAGGACGTGTGTTTGAGAGCAGTCAGGATGGTTTGGTGGTTCTTAATCACTTAGGCATTATTACGATGGTAAACCCCGCCGTTACGAAACTGACCGGCCTTGAGATGGAACAGTTGATTGGAAAGCCGTTTATCAAATCGATTCGTTGGCGCAAGTTACAAGCGATGATGCCAAGCATTTTAGAGTCGATCGAAAATTACGGCATGTGGCAGGGGGAAGTCATTGAGAAAAACCACAACGGGCAACTCATTCCTCTGTTTGCAAAAGTAAATCGCATTGTGAAAAGTGAAGATAATAATGCGTATGATATGGTGATCATCTTGACTGATCTTTCGAGCGCAAAGGAAATGGAAAGGCTTGAATACCTTGCTCATCATGACGCACTTACCGGCCTTGCTAATCGTTCCAAATTTCATTTGGAGCTGGAAGAATTGGTACAAAGATCAGGCTACTTACGAGATGAATTTGCGGTACTTTATCTCGACTTGGACGGTTTTAAAGCCATCAACGATACTTACGGGCATGATGCTGGGGATGAAGTGCTTAAGCAAGTTGCTGAGCGTATGACGTCCACCACGCGACACAGCGATCTCATTGCGCGATTGTCTGGTGATGAATTTGTGATGTTAGTGAATCCTGCAAATCAAAAAGCAGTGACACGCATCGCTGAACACTTACTCGAGAGTATTTGTGCGCCGATTGAATACAGAGGCTCCTTACTGAAAGTCGGTGTCAGTATCGGTGTTAAGTTGGTCGGTGTGAATGAACGCGATGCCACAAGAATATTGAAAAGCGCCGATACGGCCATGTACCAAGCAAAGAAAGCGGGTAAAGGCCAAGCGATTTTAATGGGTTGCGAATCCCCAGAGACTGTTTAAAAACGGGCTAGAAACCTTTAAACTAGCCCGATTCGCGTCAGAAGGAATGATAAAATGAAAGTACTTGTTACGGGTGGTATGGGCTACATTGGCAGCCACACTTGTATTCAAATGATCGAAGCTGGTATGACACCAGTTATTCTCGATAACCTTTACAACAGCAAACCGACAGTACTAGAACGTATAAAGAAAGTTTGCGGTGTGACACCTGTATTTATTGAAGCGGATATTCGCGACAAAGCCTCATTAGTCGATGCGATGAAGACGCATAACATTGAAGCAGTCATTCACTTTGCCGGTCTCAAAGCGGTGGGTGAATCTGTAGAGAAACCACTAGAATACTACGACAACAATGTTAACGGTACGCTCGTATTGGTCGATGCTATGCGTGACGCTGGTGTGAAATCTATCGTGTTTAGTTCATCTGCAACGGTATATGGCGATCCTGCAACAGTGCCAATTACAGAAGATTTCCCAACTAGTGCAACTAACCCTTATGGTCGCAGTAAGCTGATGGTCGAGGAATGTCTAACTGACTTCCAAAAAGCGAACCCTGACTGGAGTATCACGTTGCTGCGTTACTTCAACCCAGTAGGTTCGCACCCAACAGGTGAGCTTGGTGAAGACCCACAAGGCATTCCAAATAACTTGATGCCTTTCGTCTCTCAAGTTGCTGTAGGTCGTCGTGAATTTTTGTCGGTATTTGGTAGCGATTACCCAACAAAAGATGGTACGGGCGTTCGTGACTACATCCATGTTATGGACTTGTCTGACGGTCACGTTGCGGCATTAGACAAAGTAGGTAACAAAGCAGGCCTTCATATCTACAACCTAGGTACAGGTAATGGTTATAGCGTACTGGAAATGGTGAAAGCGTTTGAAGCTGCTTCTGGTAAACCGGTTCCATTTAAGCTGGTAGATCGTCGTCCTGGTGATATTGCTGAGTGTTGGGCTGACCCTTCAAAAGCAGCGAATGAGCTGGGTTGGAAGGCAGGGCGAACACTTGAAGAAATGACAGGTGATACGTGGCGTTGGCAGTCAAATAACCCACAAGGTTACCCAGACGCCTAAAAGTGACCATTTTACAAAATAGTAACAAAAAGGTGCGTTATCGCACCTTTTTTGATCTAAATCGGAAAAAATCGTAAATTTGTGGTTAAAAGGTAGCACGTAATTATAGAAGTGCTAAACTATGCCCGACTCTTAATTTAGGTCGTAAATTTTCTTTAAACTATTCGGGGTAGTTCATGGAACTTGGTTTAATCATCGCATTCATCGTTGCTGCAGCAGTTATGGTGAAGAAAGAGATGGCAAAACAATAATCTTTCATTTTTCATTCTTTTCTTAACATTTTAGAAATGAAAGTACTGGTAAAAAGTCAGCATAATGCTGGCTTTTTTGTTTTTGTAGTGCGGAAGAAATGTTTTACTTAGAAAAGTCTGTAAAGCATCAAAAATGCGTTAAACCTACAGCTTTTAAGAGTTTACATAGAATAAAAAAGCGCCTGACACTGTCAGGCGCTTTTCATTATATCGCTAAAAAGTAAATTAGAATTGGTAGTCTACAGATACACCCCAGTTACGGCCAGGTTGGCTGTAAAAATCGGTGTTGTCGGTGTTATCAAGCCCGCGAACGTCTTGGTATGTCCAATATTTCTTGTCGAACGCATTGAACAAACCAGCCGATACTGTCAGGTCTTTCACTGGCATGTAGTAAGCGGTAATGTCCATTACACCGTAACCTGATGAATCAATTTGGTCTTCATCAGACCAGTCGTCTTTCTTCGCCGCAAGTTTTAGTGAGGCTAGTGCACCAAAGTTGTGCTCAACATTGTCGTAGCCTAAGCCAATGACTGATGAAAGCGGTGCTACAGAATCAAGAGGTTTACCTGTCGACTTGTCTTCGCTGTCTAGGTAAGTCACAGACAGTTTAGTGTACATACCTTTAGGTGCTGAGAAGCTTTCATCTAGCAGTAGAGTTGAACTAAATTCCACACCAGAAATATCCACCTCGTCACGGTTTACGATAGTGATACGATCTTTGTTTGGATCGATGCTTGGCAGGTCTTCAGCGTCAATAAAGTCTTTGTATTGCGTGATAAAGCCGGTCAATTCAAACTGAGCAAAGTCGTTTTGACCTCGGAAACCGATCTCGTATGAAAGGCTCTTTTCCGCTTCTAGATCTGGGTTTGGAACGAATTCAGCACCCGTGTCGTATTCGTAGTAAAGCTGCTCGACCGTTGGCGCTTTAAAGCCTTGGCTGATTTGAGCAAATGTACTTAGCTTATCGTTAATGTGATATACCGCACCAAGTTTACCCGTCCAAGCATCGTTGCTGTTTTTCTTACGTTCAGTTGTGAAGCCTTCATCTGAAGAAGGGTCAGCTTCAAATGAGTCATAACGAATACCAGCGTTAAGAACAAGCGTATCTTCTAGTAAGAATGCGTTGTTTTGAAGGAAAACGCCCCATTCAGTTACTGTTGCGTCTGGGATAGTGGTTGAACCAGGTTTTGTTGTGCCATTGTCATGGAAGATATCAACGTTAGTCAGCTGAAAATCAGTGTGTACAGAGTTCAAACCGTAGGTTAGCTCATGAATAGCATTGTCCGTGGTAATCACTTTATCGAACTGTGCATCAAACTGGAGCGATTTATCTTCAGCTTGGCGCAGGCGAGTTCGGTCACCTTCGTAACCAATGTAGCCTAAATGATCAGTCACGTTAGAGAAGTTAGAGTTTTCGCTTTCTGTAACCTGATAGTTCAAGTCTAGCTTCATTCCGTCGAAGGCTGGGTTAGCTTTCGTTAACTCGTAGTTAATGCCGTAGCGCGTACGTGTCGTCTCATCACTGCTTTTTGCATCAGCATAAGTGACACCAGGCATAGGGCCAAAGTTTAGTGTGTAGTTACCACTGCGATTGTTTTCATCGTACTGGTAATTGTAACGCTCAAAGACGACACCAATTTTGTTCGTATCATTTAGTGTGTAGTAGGCTTTAGCAAGAATGTTGTTTAGGTCTTTGTCTGCAGGGTTTTCTAATCCGCGATCACTACCATCAATATCAGAACCGTCACCGTAAGTTTGTCGCTCGCTACCGGTAGCGTATGTACCCATTAATAGCGTTTCAAGGTTACCTTGGCGCATTGCCCAAGTTAATGTGTTCTTGAATTGCTCATCAACAGAGTAGTAGCTTGATTTAATACCAAAACGGTTTTCATCACCGTCTGTTTTCAAAACGTCTGATGGATCTTTCGTCTTTAGAACAACCACGCCACCCATTGCATCTGAACCGTAAAGGGTTGAAGATGGGCCTTTGTTGATCTCGATACTTGTGAGTGTATCAAGCTCAATCGCGTTTGGATAAATAGCTTGTACAGCGCCACCACCTGGGTTGAATGGAGTGGCTTGCTGAACACCATCAACAACGATTTTAACTCGATCGCCTTCCATGCCTCGAATGTTAAAGCCAGAGATGCCAAAGCGACCTGAAGTGGTAGCTTCAACGCCCGGAGTGTATTGAACTGCATCATACAGATCTTTAGAAAGAGAGCGCTCGATATCTTGAGAAGATACCGATTCAACAGAAGCTGAAACATCATTGATGTTTTGCTTTGTACGGGTAGCGGATACAACCACTTCATTAAATGTTGAAGTATCATCTGCGTAAGCACCTTGAGAAAGGGCAACTAGAATAGAGGCTGACAAAATTGATTTTTTATACATTGGCTTCAATACCTTAAATCCATAATAGGCAATAACAACGTGCGGTATCTTAGTTTATCTAAATAGTAATTACTATCATTACCATTGCTATTTAATATTGTTTTTGTCAAAAGTAATTTGTGCTACGCCAAAGGTAGTCTTTAATTATCAATCTGTTATATTGTTTAAAGTCATTTTTTAACATGGTATTTCAAATGCCACTACTGTGATTAAAATCACATAAAAGGAAGTTCATGTGCAAAGCCCGATCACTTTAGAAGCACTTCATATCCTCGATGCGATTGATAGAAGGGGGAGTTTTGCTGCCGCTGCGAACGAGCTGGAACGAGCTCCTTCTTCTCTCAGTTACCAGATCCAAAAGCTTGAACAAGACCTTGATATCATCATCTTCGATCGTTCAGGGCACAAAGCACATTTTACAGAAGCCGGGAAACTGATCCTTGAAAGTGGTAGAGCAATTCTTCAAGCAAGTGAAAAGTTAGTAAATGATGCGACCTTGCTGGCTAACGGGTGGGAGTTGGACATTACTGTCGCTTTTGATGGCATCATTCCCATTTCCAATTTTTTCCCGATGGTGGATGCTTTGGCCAATGTGAGTAGTACGAGAGTGCGCTTGCAAGAAGAGATACTTGCGGGTAGTTGGGAATCATTAAATACAGGCAGAGCTGATCTATTAGTGTGCCCAGCACTTGATACACTTCCTCATGATGTGAAAGCGGAAAAGATCGGCAAAATGAGCATGGTTTGGGTTGCCGCGGCTGATCATTACCTACATAAGCGCAATGGCGATTTCGATGATGCGGCGAGAGAAAAGTACCGAGTGATAGCAATCGCCGATACGGCAAGAGAGCAACCAGCGCTGTCTATCAATGTTATGCAAAAGCAGCCCAGGCTGACAGTGACCAACTTTCCTGCAAAAGTAGAAGCACTGGCTTCTGGACTGGGTATAGGGACGCTTCCCAGTCAAGTCGCACAGAGTATGATTGAGAGTGGGCTACTAAAACGTATCGAAGGTACTGAAGAGCAACCCATCGAGATAATCCTTGCTTGGCGCAGAAACGCCATGGGAGAAGCGAAGTCATGGTGCGTTCAGTATTTGAAGAAAAACTGGAAATTAAAGTGACCTTGTCACGCTTATGACTAATAACGCAGACGCATAGAAATCAATAGGGACGCGCACAACGTCCCTTGTTTTTTCTGTCGGGTTCGAGGGTTGCTGTGCACATACTCTATCCGCTGTGACAACTTTGAGCTCTTAAACCACATTGGCATAGCAAGGCTAATTTAACGGCAAAACCATATCTGCAGTGCCATCAGCAAACTGAACATCAAGTTCGAAGCCTAAACTTTGTGCTAGAGAAAGCATGCCTCGGTTAGTCGGCATTGTCATTCCTGACATCTGTTTGGTCCCTTTGACTTGACAATAACTAATGATTTTCTGCATCAGAACTTTACCGAGCCCTTTACCTTTCAAGTTAGAACGAACCAATATTGCAAACTCAGCATCGCTATTGTCAGGTGTAATCACCGCTCTTGCTACACCGATGATAGAAGGTCCATTCTCATCAAAAGCAACAGCAACAAACGCCATTTCACGGTCGTAATCAATCTGAGTTAAATTCGCAAGCGCTTCATGATTAAACTCGCCAACGTCCGAGAAGAAGCGATTGTACAAGTCTTCCTTTGACACACTATTAATAAACTGTGCATGGATGGGTTCATCTTCTGGCAAGATTGGGCGAAGTAAGATTGGTTGCCCATCTCTTAACGTGACGGTTTCCACAAACTCAGCAGGGAAAGGGCGGATAGCCAAACGTTCTTGAGCATCCCCTTGGTACTTCCTGAGCGTTAAGTCGGCATCAATGATGGTAAAATCACTACCTGATGCAAGTACTGGGTGAATATCCAGTCTTTCTATTTCAGGTAGCTCAATCGCCATTTGTGAGATTCGAACTAGGAATTTAGACAACTCGGTAATGTCGATGGCATCTTTGTGTTTTTGTAATCGTATTTTGCCAGATTTGAGTGCTATCACGATTAAGTAGCGTGCCAAATTCATATTTAGAGGAGGCAAAGCGGCAACAGCATCTTGGGTGATGTTCCAATCTGAACCGCCTTGACCAAGCAGAATTACGGGCCCAAATACGCTGTCTACTACAATACTTACCCGCAGTTCTTCCGCACTACCAAGCTTAGCCATGCCTTGTACGAGAAGACCCTGAAGGTTTGCAGATGGATAACTCAGTTTCGCTGTATCAAGGATTGCTTGTGCTGCACTTGATACTTCTTGGCTGTTCCTTAGGTTCAACGCAACGCCATGAACATCAGATTTATGAGGAATGTCGGGAGAACGCAGTTTTACTGCTACTGGATACCCAATATTTTCTGCCATATGAAGCGCTTCTGTTACATCAGAGGCAATCCAAGTCGGTAGCATCTTAAAGCCAAACTGTTCGAATAATGGACTTGTCTGGTGCGTATCGAGAACTACTGATGTTTTATCCAGTAGTTGGTCATTAACCCAATCACGGGCAAGGTTGACGCTGCCTGAGTGCAGTGGTTCTGCCGTCGTTGGTGTTTCCATCAGCTGTTTTTGGTTGCGTCTGTACTCGACTAAGTGCATGTATGCGACGACCGCACTCTCAGGTGTACGGTAGGTGGGAATACCGGCCTGAGTAAACGCCAAACGTGCTTCTCTAGAGGTTTGTTCGCCAGACCAATTTGTCAGGATATTGAAATGCTTGTGCCTTGGGTGTGCTTGAATCGCTTCAATAACGGCATTCGCGGTATCCAATGAATCTGATACCGCTGAAGGGCTGTGCATGATCAAGATTGCATCAGTACAATCATTATTCATGATGGCATTGATCGTATCGACATAACGCTTTTTCGTCGCGTCTCCAGCCAAGTCGATAGGGTTGATTCCTCGCCAATTGCTGGGCAAAGCGGCTTGTAATTGGTTGATTGACTCTTCATCAAGAGAGGCGAGTTTTCCCCCTAGTTCTAGTAACGTGTCAACGGCCATCACTGCGGGCCCGCCACCATTCGTCACAATGGCGAGGCGCTCTCCGCGAAGTGGCACCGAATGAGTGAGCGTCTCTACAGCTGCAAACAATTCGTGTGTATTGCCAACGCGCAACATACCAGTTCTACGTATCGCAGAATCATAAATGATATCTAACGCATCGATGCTTTCTTCATCTAAAGAGCGAGCTTGTTTAGAGCGGCCAGCTTTTAAGACCAAAATTCTTCGGTTACGTGAGGCAGCTCGAGCAGCGGACATGAAACGTCGAGCATCTTTAATTGAATCAACGTAGAGCAAGATTGCCTCGGTTTTTCCATCCATACTTAAATAGTCGAGAAGTTCCGCAAAATCGATGTCTTGACCTTGTCCAATAGAAATGAAGGAAGAAAAACCGATGTTCTTGTCGTTGGCCCAATCAAGAACGGTCGTACATACTGCTGCCGACTGTGAAATAAAAGCTATCTTTCCTGGTCGTGCAGCAACAGGAGAAAAAGAGCAATTGAAGTTATGCCAAGGCAGAATAATGCCAAGACTATTTGGACCTAAAACACGAATATTCAGCTCTGAAATATCGATGCTTTCAGCGTCGTCAGAAATAACAATAGCGAATGCAGTACCACGAGCATCAAGATCTTTTAAAAGCTGTTTATTACGAGAAACGTTTGTACAGAGGATCGCGATATCAGGTGTATAGGGTAGGGAAGCTACGTTCGGATAAGCAATGACACCAGATACCGACTTGTATTTTGGTGTGACTGGCATTATTGCACCGCCAAAACCACTTTGGAGTAAATTACGCATCACAATTTGCCCAGCTCGCAGCTCTTTTTGTGATGCGCCGACCACTGCAACAGAATTCGGTTTGAAGAGTTTTTGTAGTTTGTTCATTGTTACTCCTTGGCCATAGACGTCGAAAGCGAGTGGTTAGTCCTTATACAATCATAAACGAATAACTTTCTGTTTAAATATGAATAAGCCAGACATTGGTGCAAATCTAAACCATGCTTGTAGAGTTTGTGTCACTCATCACATCAAATTCAAAGATTATTGTGTTTGGTGCTTGATAAAATAGCCTGCTATCGGCATGATTTATCGTAATATTTGTTCAGAGCGTTTGTTACTTCATGAAAAAAATCGCAATCATCGGCTTGTCAGTACTACTTTCTGCTTGTGCCTCGGAAACTTACATCACTGACGTGACATCAGAAAGTTACCAAGAAGACTACCAATCTCAGGCTGTCTCTAAGCCAATTATGTCTTCTGAAAACGCAGTGGTAGAAAAAGACGTAGAGCCTACCGTTGTCAAAATGACTGCGAAGCCAGAAGAGAAGAAGGTGGTTAAATTAACCCCTAAAAATCAAGCGAAGCCAGTTAAGATCATTCCACCAAATAAAAAGCAAGCGAGCATTCAACGTTTTGGTTACACCATCCAAGTTGTTGCCGTCGGCAGCCAAGCGAAAGTAGACCAATTCGCGAGCAAGCTTCCACAAAACAGCCAACCTATTTGGGAAAACTACAAAGTGGTCAATGGCACTAAGTGGTTCTCAGTGCTTTACGGCGATTACGCAACTAGCGCTGAAGCACAACAAGCAATATCGACGCTTCCTGGGCATTTTCAGCAGTTGAAGCCATTTGTTAAGAGTATCGATGCCATTAAAAACTCGGCATACCCAACACTTAATAAACTCAACTAATAACACAAAAAGAAGGGAGCAAATTGCTCCCTTCTTTCTTTGGTTAAATCCTATTCGAACAGCATTCTTCACAGTAAAATTACTGTACGTTGCTAACCAAAAGTTTATCATACTGAATAGTATCTTTTTAAAATCACGGAAAGATTGATTCATGATTAAAAATATTCTTCTTCTATGCGGTGGTTGTTCATCGGAACACGAGATCTCATTATTGTCTGCAAACTTCGTCGAGCAGCAATTAAATTTGATTGAAAACGTTAAAGTAACGCGCGTAGAAATCAAAAATGAAGGTTGGGTAACAAACCAAAATAAGTTGGTTTACCTAGACTTGAACACAAAACAACTTTGTTCAGATACCTCGAGTTTAGCCGTCGATTTTATCGTTCCTTGTATTCATGGTTTCCCTGGTGAAACTGGCGATATTCAGTCCATGTTTGAAATCGCAGGCATTCCATACCTTGGTTGCGGTCCTGAGGCGAGCAGCAACAGCTTCAATAAGATCACATCTAAGCTTTGGTACGATGCAATTGGTATCCCAAACACTCCATACTTATTTCTGACTCGTAATGATGAATACGCCCACGAGCAAGCGCAACAAGCATTTGATAAATGGGGAAAAGTGTTTGTCAAAGCTGCTCGTCAAGGTTCTTCTGTTGGGTGTTACAGCGTCACTGAAAAGTCAGAATTACGACAAGCAGTCAATGATGCCTTCGGTTTTTCTGAGCAGGTGTTGATTGAAAAGTCAGTGAAACCACGTGAGCTTGAAGTCGCAGCTTATGAGATGGATGGCCAACTGTACATTACCAAACCAGGTGAGGTAATCGCGCCTGATGGTGCCTTCTATTCTTACGATGAGAAGTACAGCAGTGCGAGTCATTCGCTGACAGAAGTTGAAGCAAAGAACTTAACAGAAGAGCAGGTGGATGCGATTCTTGAAGCTTCACAGACAGTCTTTAAGCAAATGAATCTTCGTCATTTATCGCGTATCGATTTCTTCTTAACGGAAGACAACGAAATCTATTTGAATGAGGTAAATACTTTCCCAGGTATGACGCCGATCTCGATGTTCCCTAAAATGCTGCAAAATAATGGTCATCAGTTCCACGACTTTTTAGCTGATTGTATTAATACTGCAAGCTAACTAACGTTACCGTCATTCGTTTTGTGGTAGAAATAAGAATAACCGAACTTTTGTAAGCCATTAGTGTTTGAATATTGTTCGGTTATAATTATGCTTTGTATCAAAGCATTAGATAGATGGCTCAGTGGTATGGCAATTTCAAATTATAGAGGTTTTAACCTGCAATCAGGCGGATCCGATGGTAGCGTTTGGAAGGTTAAAATCAAAAACCACGTTTTACAAGGCAGTTTAACGGCGGTAAAAAAGAGCATTGATTGGTGGTGTGATACCGCGTCTATTATCGATCCCAAAGAGTTTTCTTCTTTAGGTCAACGAACGCAAAGCACCGGCAACCCTCAATCTGAAGTATTTAATGGCTACACGATAAAGAACGATACAGGAGAGCCAAATGCTTGGTACTGTATGTTCAATGGCAAGTTGATAAAAGGTGCGAAAGCCGCAATTCAACGTCATATCGAAGCGTATTTAGTTGCAAAGCAAAAAGCGATGCAAGCACAACAGCAAAAGAAATAAGAGTATGTCTCTCGTATATTCAACAGAAACCGGTCGAATCAAACCTGAAGAAGAAAAAGTCGAACGTCCTAAAGGCGACGGTGTTGTTCGTATTCAACGACAAACTAAAGGTCGTAAAGGAAAAGGCGTTTGTATCATCACAGGTTTGGATTTAAATGACGCTCCGCTAAAGTTGTTAGCCGCAGAACTGAAAAAAGTGTGTGGCTGTGGTGGTTCAGTAAAAGATGGAACCATTGAAATTCAAGGTGATGCTCGTGATAAAATCAAAGCTCATCTTGAAAAGAAAGGCATGACAGTTAAGTTGGCCGGCGGTTAATTTAAACTAAGCAAAAGATTTTAAAGAGCGTCTCAAACAGACGCTCTTTTTGTATCTGTGGTTTCAGTTCTTGTAATGCGTATAGAAACATAGAACAAGCAACGATTATAAGCTAAAAGAAAAACGAGCTAATAGCAGAGCGAGCAATCGTAGATTGATAGATCCATATTAGCTATTTTATGGTAAATCACCATTATGTTTAATGAACCTAACAAACGATGTCTGAATTTGAAATCTGAGAGGGATAGAGACCAATGTAGAGAAGATTTGGCGTACGCTCACATTGCATTTAACATAACACATATAATGCGCACTTAGCGTGTTAGAGCAATTTAGTAATGTCCGGTTTTAGCCACTTTAAAATGTCCTCCTAAGATTAACAACATTGTTTGCTTTTGAGGCTTTAACCGATGTTGATTAACAAATCTATTAAGCAAGCTGTTACGCAACTAAGTCAACTGTTGTCCGTTGGCTTGATGGCACCATGCCTGTACCCGATGGCAGAAAAACTTCTACTCATCAAATCACTTGGTTACTTGCCCAATGATATTCGTTGGTCTGGTTTTCGTGTTTTTGAGCAACGAGCTATCATCATCACACCGTCTGGTCGTGAGTTCAGCCCTAAAGAATTGGAAAGTTTTGTGTTCTGGCGTGACGAACATCGTCAGCTAGTCGAAAAATTTGGGCATATAGACCAACCAAAAGTGGCTTTGTTGCTTAAATCGATGGAACTAAATCTAGAAGCTACGATCTGATCGGCTACACCCATCAATCGTCGTAGC